>CADAHU010000041.1 GCA_902787835.1 uncultured Eubacteriales bacterium | reverse complement strand
AAGCTGGTCAACGACGTGGCTCCCAAGGATCGCGACATCGCCATGGTGTTCCAGAACTACGCTCTGTATCCCCATATGACCGTGTTTGACAACATGGCCTTCGGCCTGAAGCTGCGCAAGGTTCCCAAGGATCAGATCAAGGCCCGCGTGGAAGAAGCCGCCAAGATCCTGGGCATCGATTACCTGCTCAACCGTAAGCCCAAGGCTCGATGGACGAACCTCTGTCCAACCTGGACGCCAAGCTGCGCGTGCAGATGCGTACCGAAATCACCAAGCTGCATCAGCGCCTGCAGACCACCTTCATCTACGTTACCCATGACCAGACCGAGGCCATGACCATGGGCTCCCGCATCGTCATCATGAAGGATGGCTTCATCCAGCAGGTGGATACCCCCCAGAACAACTACGATTATCCCGCCAACAAGTTCGTGGCCGGCTTCATCGGCAGCCCCCAGATGAACTTCTTCGACGTGACCCTGAAGGCTGAGCAGGGCAACGTGTACGCGCTGTTTGGCAACAACAAGATCATGGTTCCCAAGGACAAGATCGCCAAGTTCAAGGATGAGAGCTACATCGGCAAGGAAGTCTGCATGGGCATCCGTCCCGAGAACATCGACGACGATCCCGAGTTCGTGGCCGCCCATCCCAACGAGACCATCACCGTGGACGTGGAAGTGACCGAGCTCATGGGCTCCGAGACCTACCTGTACATGAAGACCAGCGGCAAGGATGAGAACATCATCGCCCGCGTTGATCCCCGTACTGCCACCCGCGCCGGCGACAAGGCTGTCAAGGTTGCCTTCGACACCACCCGCCTGCACTTCTTCGACAAAGAGACCGAGGAGACCATCCTGAACCGGTAATTCCAGGTCCCATCGCGCCGCCCGCAAGGGCGGCGTTTTTTTGTATCCTTTTTCAGTATTTTAAAATGATTTGCCGATTTTTTTACGTTGTAAGATGGGGAAGGGGATGCTATAATGGGGAAAAACAGCAATGGAGGCCTGGAGGATGAAAGGCAGCCTGCCGGATTCTTTTCTGAATGCATATACCTTCGCCTTTTGTGAAAAGCGCGGCTTTACCCGGGGCCAGGCCTGGCGCTGGTCGCTGGAGGAGCTGGCGCGCACCACGGGCTGCAATGCCATCATCCTGCCGGTGTGCGCCTGGCAGGATCACGCCTACTCCACCCATATGGACAGCGACTGCCCCGATGTGATGGATGAAAATGACGTGCGCGCCGTCTGCGCCCAGGCCAGAAAGCTGGGCCTGCGGGTGATCCTCAAGGCCATGGTCAACTGCCGGGACGGCTACTGGCGGGCATACATCCGCTTTTTTGATACGCCCGTGCCCACAGAGCCCCGGTGGGTGGATTGGTTTGCCTCCTGGGAGGCGCATGTCTGCCGGGTGGCGGCCATGGCGCAGGAAAACCAGGCCGATCTTTTCTGCATTGGCTGCGAGATGGTGGGCACCGATCACCGGGAGGGCGAATGGCGGCATCTGATCGCCCGGGTGCGGCAGCGCTACGAGGGCCCCATCACCTATAACTGCGATAAATATCAGGAGGATCACGTTGCCTGGTGGGACGCGCTGGACGCGATCTCCTCCTCCGGCTATTATCCTATCGACCAGCTGGAGGAAAACCTGGAGCGCATCCGCCGGGTCTCGGAGCGGTTTGACCGGCCCTTCCTGTTTATGGAATGCGGCTGTCCTTCCCGGGAAAACAGCCAGTATCGGCCCAACGACTGGCGCTATGGCGGCGATACCAGCCCCCGGACCCAGGCCGAATGGTATGCGGCCTTCACCCAGGCGCTGGGGCGGTTCCCCTTCGTGCGGGGTACCGGCTGGTGGGATTGGTCCGCCACGAGGCTATACCCGGAGCAGGCGGGGATGGACAACAGCGGTTATTGTACCTATGGCAAGCTGGCCAACGACGTGCTGCTGCGCTTTGCCCAATCGGTAAAGGATCAATGAGGAGGAGATGAAGTATGGGGAACTACCGCAATTTTGAGCTGACCACCTATTTTGTGGCGCATGCCACCGCCCGCGTCACCCGGGAGGAGCTGGAAAAACAGCTGGCCTTCATGGAGCGGCATATGCGGCTGGACAAGGTATACCTGGAGCCCTGGCGCGGGGAGCTGGCCTCCCATGAGCAGGTGGAGATGTGCCGGGAAGTTTTTGAAAAGCACGGCGTAAAGGTGGAGGGCGGATTGACCACCGTGATCCCCACCCCGGAGGGACAAAAGCCCAAGGCCAGGCTGTTCAACACCTTCTGCTATAACGATCCCGCCATGCGGCAGCGGCTGAAGGAGGTAAGCGCCTTCATCGGCGCGCACTTTGACGCCTTTATCATCGATGATTTCTTCTTTACAAACTGCATGTGCGCCGACTGTGTGCGGGAAAAGGAGCGCTTCAATTTTGAGCACGGCATCACCGACGGCAGCTGGCAGCGCTACCGGCTGGATCTGCTGCGCCGGGTCAGCCAGGAGGATATTATCGGCCCGGCCAAGGCGGCCAACCCCAACTGCAAAATCACCATTAAGTACCCCAACTGGGCGGAGAGCTATCAGGAGACCGGCTATAATCCCAAGGATCAGCGGCAGCTGTTCGATCGGGTCTACACCGGCACCGAGACCCGCGACCCGGTGACCACCGACCAGCATCTGCCCCGGTATCTGAGCTTCTCGCTGATGACCTATTTTGAGGCCATGTGGCCGGGCCACAATGGCGGCGGCTGGTTTGATACCTTCGATTCCCATATCACCGAGCACTACCTGGAGCAGGCGTACCTGACGGCGTTCTCCAAGCCCAGGGAGCTGATGATGTTCTGCTTCCAGAGCATGTACGATAATATGTATACCCCGGCGCTGGGCTATCAGCTGGACAAGCTGGACGCGGTGCTGGATCATGTGGGCGCGCCCGTGGGCATCGCCTGCTATCTGCCCGATGACTGCCAGGGGGAGGACAACGTGCAGGATTTCCTGGGCATGAACGGCCTGCCCATCCTGTGCACCCCCTATTTCCCGGAGCATGCGCCCTGCATCCTGCTGACCCGCTCCTCCGCCTTTGATCCCGATGTGGTGGACAAGCTGGAAAAATACCTGCGGGAGACCGGCGGCAATGCCGTGGTCACCACGGGCTTCCTGGATGCCGTGCGCGACCGCGGCATCAGCGCCCTCACCTCCATCCGCCTGCGGGGCCGCCGCATGACGGCCACCCGCTACCGCGTGGAGGAGGCGGGCTCCTCCCGCTGCCAGTTCCCGGAGGCTGTGCGCCCGGTAACGCTGCCGGTGGCGGAGTTCCGCAACAACGCCACCTGGGCGGTGGTCAAGGGCGCCCAGGGGGAGGAGAGCTGCGGCATCCTGCTGCGGGACGATTACTGCGACGGCCATCTGTGGACGCTGGCGGTGCCCGACGCCTTCCCGCAGCTGTATGATCTGCCTGCGCCGGTGCTCAGCCGCATCCGCCAGGCGCTGCCGGCGGGCGGCGCGTGGCTGGAGGGCCCCAGCCGCATCAGCCTGTTCGCATACGATAACGACAGCTATATCGTGTATCCCTATGTGATGGAGGGCGTGCAGCGGCAGATCATCCGCCTGCATGTGAAGGACGCCAACGCGCTTTATATGCCCATCCGGAAAAAGCGTCTGGAGCCGCTGTATGTGCAGGGGGATGAAGCGGTATTCGAGCTGGCGGCCATGCCCGGGCAGTACGAGGTATACCAGACGGTCAAAGACTGAAGATAAAGGAGAGACAAGCATGACCTACAAGGAGCTGAACGCGCGCTACGAGGCGCTGATCACCCGCAAAAACGCGGTGGACGAGGGCCGCTACAACGGCATTTACGAGCGCTGGGAGCATCCGGTGCTCACCCGGGATCACGTGCCGCCCTTCTGGATGTACGATCCCAACCCGGATACCAATCCGCACATGATGCAGTGCCTGGGCGTGAACGCGGTGTTCAACAGCGGCGCGATCCTGCTGGATGGTAAATACACCCTGGTGGCCCGGGTGGAGGGCAGCGACCGCAAAAGCTTTTTCGCCGTGGCCCAGTCCGACAGCGGCGTGGAGGGCTTCCGCTTCTGGGATGAGCCGGTGCTTTTGCCCGATACCTGCCCGGGGGAGACCAACGTATACGATATGCGCCTGACCCGGCACGAGGACGGCTGGATCTACGGCGTGTTCTGCTCGGAGAGCAAGGATACCGCCTCCAAGGATCTTTCCGCCGCCACCGCCGCCGCGGGCATCGTGCGCACCAAGGATCTCAAAACCTGGGAGCGCCTGCCCAACCTGGTTACCCTGCGCTCTACCCAGCAGCGCAATGTGTGCCTGCATCCGGAGTTTGTAGATGGCAAGTATGCCTTCTATACCCGCCCCATGGATGATTTTATCGAGACCGGCAGCGGCGGCGGCATCGGCTTCGGCCTGTGCGAGGATATCACCCATGCCGTGATCGACGAGGAAAAGATGACCTCCATCCGCAAGTACCATACCATCACCGAGAGCAAAAACGGCGCGGGCGCGGTGCCTATCAAGACCGATAAGGGCTGGATCCACATCGCCCACGGCGTGCGCAATACCGCCGCCGGCCTGCGCTATGTGATCTACTGCTTTGCCACGGCGCTGGAGGATCCCTCCCGGGTGATCGCCGAGCCCGGCGGCTTCCTGATCGGCCCGGTGGGCGGCGAGCGCGTGGGCGACGTGAGCAACGTGACCTTCACCAACGGCGCCATCGCCGCGCCCGACGGCAAGGTATATATCTATTATGCCTCCAGCGATACCCGCCTGCACGTGGCCACCACCGATATCGAGCGCCTGACGGACTATGTATTCAACACCCCCGCCGATCCCGGCCGCAGCGTGGACTGCGTTAAACAGCGGGTGGACTTTATCCGGCGCAACCTGGATTATCTGAAGCGGTAACCCTATTGATTCGCGCAAAACAAAAGCTTACCCGAAATCAAAGAGGACTGTTGCACCAAGTGCAGCAGCCCTTTTTTGCTTCCGTCTCCCGTATCTTTTTTGAAAATCATCCGGGATTTGCGTTTGCGGCTTGCCAGGAATTGGGAGATATGCTAATATGTATATATTCATTTTCAATACATTCAGCCCTTGAACGAGCCATAAGGAGAACCGCAATGAAAGGAAAAATTTGCCTGCTGGCGGTGATCGCGCTGTGCTGCGCCCTGCTCTGCGGCTGTCGTCAGGAGCCCCGGGCGGAGGAACCCGCCCTGGTGATGGGCTTCAGCCAACTGGGCAGCGAAAGCTCCTTCCGCATCGGCAATACCCGGGATATCGAGGCGCAGGCCCAGGCCTATGGCGTCAGCCTGATGATGGACGACGCCAAGCAGAAGCAGGAAAACCAGATCGACGCCATCCGCCGGTTCATCGCCTACCGGGTGGATGTGATCGCCTTCTCGCCCATTGTGGAGGAGGGCTGGGATAACGTGCTGCTGGAGGCCAAGCAGGCAGGCATCCCGGTGATCCTGGTGGACCGTACCATCCAGACCGAGATCAGCGATCTGTACGTCAGCCAGATCGGCGCCGATTTTTATCAGGAGGGCGTGCTGGCGGCGCAGTATCTGCTCCGAAAGGCCGACGCCCTGGGCAAGGACAGGCTGCGCATCGTGGAGATCACGGGCACGGAGAGCTCCACGCCCATGCGCCAGCGGCATGAGGGCTTCTGGGATACGCTGGCGGGAGATCCGCGCATGGAGCTGCTGGAGAGCGTCAACGGCGATTTTCTGCGCAGCCGCGGGGCGGAATGCATGCGCTATCTGCTGGAGCGGTACGGCGATCAGATCGACGTGGTGTTCAGCCATAACGATGAGATGACCATGGGCGCGCTGCCGGAGATCGAGCAGGCGGGCTACCGGCCCGGGCAGGATATGATCCTGATTTCCATCGACGGCGGCCAGGAGGCCATCGATATCCTGAAGGCGGGCCGGATCAACTGCATCGTGGAGTGCACGCCCATGCTGGGCGGACTTCTGATGGAGACCGCCCTGGATATCAAGGCGGGCAAGCCGGTGGAGGGGATCATCCACCCCGTGGAGCGCGTATTCTGCGATGAGGATGATCTGTCCGCGCTGCCGCCCAGGGGGTATTGAATGTCCAGACAGAAATGGAACCGGAGCATCGTAAGCCGCATCAAGGGCATGAGCTGGCGCATCGTGCTGCTGCTCATCGTGCCGGTGCTGATCAGCCTGACGATGATGCTGGTGTTTTCCGGGCGCTATTCGCAGGCCATGGAGCGCATGGGCGATATCGCCGCGCTGAAGCCCATGATCTCCGATGAGATCCCCGATGCGCTCTGGCAGGTGGTCAGCGGCCGGGAGACCATGGAGGAGAGCCGGGCGTACGCGATGATCGACCGCGTAAACGGCACCATGGAGCGCATTACCCAGAGCACCGGCAAGGCCGACCGGCTGGAGTTGATCATCGCCCGCAGGACCATGGATACCCTGACCCAGTATGTGAATCAGATCCGCGATAACCTGATCCAGGGCGAGCGGGTGACCACCAACGAGACCATCCTTGGCGAGATCCGCGACGTGGCGAAGCTGGTGGTAAGCATGCTCAACGATTACATCACCGCCGAGATCAATTCCGCCGCCGCCATGAGCGCTTATCTGAACAAGGTGGTGTTTTATACCGCGCTTTCGGAAGCGGTGCTGGCGCTTTTGACGCTGCTGTTGGCCAACAGGACGGCCCGCAGCACGGCGCGGTTTGTGCGCCAGCCCATCGAGAAGCTGGAGAGCGTTACTGCCCGCCTGGCGGAGGGCGATCTGAGCGCCCGCCTGCCCGCCACCGGCGTGGAGGAGCTGTGGAACCTGACCGGCCAGGTGAACATCATGGCCGATAACCTGGACGCCATGATGCAGCAGCGCATCCGGGACGAGCGCAGCCTCAAAAAGGCGGAGCTGCGCACCCTGCAGGCCCAGATCAACCCGCACTTTCTTTATAACACCCTGGATGCCATCGTGTGGAAGGCGGAGGCCGGGGAGCAGCAGGAGGTGATCCAGCTGACCCGCGCGCTCAGCGATTTTTTCCGCATCAGCCTATCCTCCGGCGCGGATTGGATCCCCATCAGCCAGGAGAAAAAGCACATTGCCGGCTATCTGAGCATCCAAAAGACCCGCTACCGGGATATCCTGGATTATGAGATCGATATCCCGGAGAAGATGGATCAGTATTATATCCTGAAGCTGCTGCTCCAGCCCCTGGTGGAAAACGCCCTGTACCACGGCATCAAATACAAGCGCGGCGGCGGCAGGATCCGGGTCACCGGGCGGATGGAGGGGGATAAGCTGATCTTTACCGTCGGCGATACCGGCAAGGGCATGGATGCGGAAACGCTCAGCGCCCTGCGGCTGCGCATGTCGGAAAAGCAGATGGTCCAGACGCCCGGCGTGCACGGCTTCGGGCTGGTCAACGTCAATCTGCGCATCCGTCTGTACTATAACCAGGCGGAGGGGCTGATGATCACCAGCGGCAGCGATGGAACGCAGGTTTCCTTCTGCGTCCCCTGCCGTACAAGGGAGGAAATCGAAAATGACCAAGGTATTTCTGGCTGATGATGAGATCGTGATCCGGGAGGGCATTCGCAATTCATTTCCCTGGGGGGAGACCGATTATCAGCTGGTGGGGGAAGCGCCGGACGGGGAGGTTGCCCTGTCCATGATCCGCGATACCAAGCCCGATATCCTGATCACCGATATCCGCATGCCCTTTATGGATGGCATTGATCTGTGCCGCGCCGTGCGCCGGCAGATGCCCTGGATCGGCATCATCATTTTGAGCGGATACGATGAGTTTGAATACGCCCGCCAGGCCATCCAGCTGGGGGTCAGGGAATATTTACTCAAGCCCATCACCGCCCAGGAGCTGCGCCAGGTGCTGGACCGGGTGAGCGCTGCGCTCCGGGAGGAGCAGGCGGGCAGGAGCCGCGGCGCGCAGAAGCAGGGGGAGGACGGCAGCCTGTTTATCAAGGAAAAGCTGCTGAGCACCCTCTATTCGGAGGACGCCGCCGAGAGCGACGCCGCCAGCGTGGTGAGCCAGCTGCGCTCCATGGGCGTGCAGCTGACGGCGGGCCGGTATACGGTGGTGGACGCGGCCTTTTCGCCTGCCGCGCAGGGCATGGCGCTGCTGCGGGAGCTGGCGGAGGGCAGCGGCGGCATTGCCCATGTGACCGGCAGCCGTACCGGGGCCAGGATCCTGATCCTGGGGGATAACGACAGCGACGCCGAGGAGCGGGCCTATTCCTTCGCCGCTTCCGCCGTGACCGAGCTGGAGCGCGGCGGCTGCCGGGGGATCCGCATGAGCATCGGGGAAACGGTATCCCAGCCGGGCCGCGTGATCGACAGCATGAAGAGCGCCGCCCATATCCGCCATGTGCTGGCGGACCATGCCAAGGATGCGCCGGCCATCGTGGGCGTGCGGGATTTTGGCGATGCGGGGGACGGCGGCAACGCCCATACCGTGGTGGCCCGGGCCAGGCTGTATTTGGCCGAGCATTTTTCCGATTCCAATCTGATGCTCAAGGATGTGGCGGACGCCGTGGGCATGAGCGAGAGCCGGCTTTCCACGGTGTTCGCCCAGGAATGCGGCAAGACCTTTACGGAATATCTGACCGGGCTCAGGCTGGGCCGGGCGCGGGAGCTGCTGGCGACGACCGATAAAAGGAGCGCGCAGATCGCCCAGGAGGCCGGCTATAACGACGCCCATTACTTCAGCTATCTGTTTAAGAAAAACCTGGGCGTCACCCCGGGCGAATACCGGGCGCAGCATCAAAACGACCCGCGGTAAAATCAAAACGAACATACGCAAAATCATATTGAACAAAAATGTCGTAAACGGGAAAAATCAAAATAAAATCAAACAGCATTAAAATGATTTTGCATTTTCTTTTTGTCTCATATGGTGTATTTTCTTCCTAAAGGAAAGGCCGGCAAGGCCTTGCAACGTTAAAGGAGGATGACCCGTATGAAGAAACTGTTCGCTCTGGTTCTGGCTCTCATGCTGTGCGCAAGCCTGGCCATCGTCGCCCATGCCGACGAGCCGATCAAGGTTGGCATCATCAACCTGGATCCCGCCGAATCTGGCTATCGCGAGGCCAATGTAAACGACCTGCACGCCGTGTTCACCGCCGAGAACGGCTATGACGCCCGCTTCGTCACCGCCCCCACCGCCGATCTGCAGCTGCAGGCCGCCAACACCTTCATCACCGAGGGCGTGGATTACATCCTGGTATCCGCTGCCGAAACCACCGGCTGGGACGAGACCCTGGAAGCTGCCAAGGAAGCCGGCATCGGCGTGTTCCTGTTCGACCGTATGATCGACTGCGATCCTGAACTGTACACCGCGGCTGTGGTCTCCGACATGCGCAACGAGGGCGTTACTGCCGTTGCCTGGCTGGAGAGCCTGGGCCTGGAAGAATACAAAGTGCTGCACATTCAGGGCCAGCTGGGCTCCGCCGCGCAGATCGGCCGCTCCGAGCCCCTGCAGGAAAAGTGCGAAGCTGACGAGAAGTGGACCATGGTGCGCGAAGGCACTGGCGGCGACAGCTGGGATCCCAACGAGGCTCGCAAGATCGCCGAGGCTGCCATCAACGCCGGCGAAGATTTCAACATCGTATACGCTGAGAACGACGGCATGGCCCAGGGCGTTGTGGCTGCTCTGGACGCCAGCGGCATCACCCACGGCGTGAACGGCGACGTGATCGTGATGGGCTTCGACTGCAACAAGTGGGCCCTGCGGGAACTGCTGGCCGGCAACTGGAACTATGATGGCCAGTGCTCTCCCTTCCAGGCTGCTCTGATCGACCAGATGATCAAGACCCTGCAGGCCGGCGGCGAGATCGAAGGCCTGAACGAGCTCAAGCAGATCATCAACGAGGAGAAGGGCTTCGACGCCCGCACCATCACCGAGGAAGACATCGCCACCTACGGCCTGGGCGAGTAATTGAACGCATAATATCGAAGCGCTGTATGAACAAAGAAATGCGTTCATACAGCGCCTTCTTTCAAATGATCCCAAAGCTGCCTCCGGCGACCCGGGGGCTGGAAGGAGCGTACCCAGATGCAAGGCGACGCGGTTTTGACCATGCGCGGGATCTGCAAGCAGTTCCCGGGCACCAAGGCCCTGAATAACGTGGATTTTACCCTGCGCAGGGGAGAGATCCACGCCCTGATGGGCGAAAACGGCGCGGGAAAATCCACGCTGATCAAGGTGCTCACCGGCGTCCATGAAAAGGACGGCGGCAGCATTCACGTGGATGGGATCGAAGGAGAAGCCCACATCCATTCTCCCCAGGACGCCCAAAACGCGGGCATCAGCACCGTATACCAGGAGATCACCCTGTGCCCCAACCTGACGGTGGCGGAGAACATGTACATCGGCAGGACGGAGGGCGCCCTCGTCCATTGGAAGGACTATGAGAAGAAAGCCGCTGAAATCCTGAACAATCTGGGCATCCCCGCAAGGCCCCGGCAGGAGCTGGCCAGCTGCTCCCTGGCGGTGCAGCAGATGGTGGCCATCGCCCGAGCCGTGGATATGAACTGTAAGGTGCTGATCCTGGACGAGCCCACCTCCTCCCTGGATGAAAAAGAGGTGGAGATGCTGTTTGGCCTGATGCGCGATCTGAAAAAGCGCGGCGTGGGCATCATTTTTGTTACCCACTTCCTGGAGCAGGTGTACGCCGTCAGCGACCGGATCACCGTGCTGCGAAACGGCGAGCTGGTGGGCGAATACCTGGCCAGCGAATTGCCCCAGGTGGAGCTGGTGGCGCGTATGATGGGCAAGGATCTGAACGATATGACGGAGCTGGAGCAGCTCGGCAAAAAGAGCGCCCCGGGCGACGAGGTGGTCTATGCGGCCGAGGGGCTCTCCAGCAGCGACAGCAAGGCCTTCAGCTTCCGCATCCGCAAGGGCGAGGTCAACGGCTTTACAGGGCTGCTGGGCTCCGGCCGCAGCGAGAGCGTGCGCGCCATCTTCGGCGCGGATCGGGTCACCGGCGGCAGCGTGCAGATGCACGGCAAAAAGGTAAAAATCACCAAGCCCCACGACGCCATGAAGAACGGCATCGGCTATCTGCCCGAGGACCGCAAGCGCGACGGCATCATCGCCGATCTGAGCGTGCGGGACAACATCATCCTGGCCCTGCAGGTGATGCGCGGGTTCTTCCACCCCATGCGCCGCAGCGAGATGGAAGCGTTTGCCGATGAGTACATCAAGGCGCTGAATATCAAGACTGCCAGCAAGGATACGCCGGTGGGCAGCCTTTCCGGCGGCAATCAGCAAAAGGTGATCCTGGCCCGCTGGCTGCTGACGCACCCGGATTATCTGATCCTGGATGAGCCAACCCGCGGCATCGACGTGGGCACCAAGCTGGAGATCCAAAAGCTGGTGCTCAAGCTGGCGGAGGAGAACATGAGCGTGACCTTTATCTCCTCGGAGATCGAGGAGATGCTGCGCACCTGCTCCCGGCTGATCGTCATGCGCGACCGCAACATCGTGGGCGAATTGACCGGCAATGAGCTGACCCAGGCGCAGGTCATGAAAACCATCGCGGGAGGGGAACAGCAATGAGCAATACAAAAAGAAAAAGCGGCCTGGGCCAGCTGCTGATCCCGCTGGTGGCGCTGGGCATCCTGCTTCTGTTTAACCTGATCCGCGATCCAGGGTTCTATTCCATCGGCATTGCGGTAAACAACAGCGGCAACAAGGTACTGACCGGCAACGTGATCAGCATCATCGACAGCGCCAGCGAGCTGGCCATCATCGCTATGGGCATGACGCTGGTGACGGCGGCCTGCGGCGGCCAGGATATCTCCGTGGGCGCGGTGGGCACCATCGCTGGCAGCATCTTTGTGCAGACGCTCAAGGCGTGTTCCGCCATCAACATCGGCACGGTGCTGCTGGCCATCCTGGCCTGCTGCGCGGTGGCCATCCTGTTTAAGGCCTTCAACGGCGTGCTGGTGGCCGTGTTCCGCATCCAGCCCATGATCGCCACGCTGATCCTCTATTCCTGCGGCCGGTCCATTGCCTACTGGATCGTGGGCAGCGCAACGCCGCAGATCGACAGCCCCATCATCAGCGCCATGGGCATGACCATCCCCGGGGTGCCGGTGCCCACGCCCATCTTTGGCGTGGTGCTGGTGGGCTTGATCCTGACGGTGATCTTCAAGTTTACCAACCTGCGGCTGTACACCGAATCCGTGGGCGTCAATCAGGGCGCCGCGCGGCTCAACGGCATCAATCCCATCGCCATCAAGCTGCTCTCCTTCGTGATCCTGGGCATGTGCGTGGCGGCGGCCGGCGTCATCGGCACCTGCCGCATGGGCCAGGTCAGCCATAAGACCCTGCTGATCGATATTGAGATGGACGCCATCCTGGCGGTGGCCATCGGCGGCAATAACCTGGGCGGCGGCCGGTTCAAGATCAGCGGCAGCATCCTGGGCGCGTATATCATCCAGATGCTCACCACCACGCTGCTGGCCATGCGCGTGGATCCCGTCAACATCAAGGCCTATAAGGCCGTGGTGATCATCATCATCGTGATGGCGGGCTCGCCCGTGGTCAAGGCCAAGCTGGCCCAGCTCTGGCAGCGCATCCGCCCGGAAACGGCCTCCGCGGCCATCGGCAAGGGGGTGAACTGATATGTCGCTGAAAACCGTATCGACGGCCCAAAAGCGCCGGGAGCCCATCACCGATTCCCAGCTGCTGATGACCATCACCATCGGCATTTTTGTGGTCATGTATGCCGCGGCCATGATCTTCATGGGCGGCGGCTTCCTCAGGACGCAGCAGTTCTTTGATCTGCTCAATGATAACGCGGCGCTGATCATCATCTCCTGCAGCCTGACCATCGTGATGATCGGCGGCGGCATCAACATCAGCGTGGGCGGCGTGATCGGCCTGACGGTCATGGCCTGCGCCCTGTTCCTCAACGGCAACGGCATTGAAAGCAGCGGGCTGAGCATTTTCCTGACCTTCCTGCTGGCACTGGGCATCGGCCTGGCCTTCGGCCTGCTGCAGGGCGCGCTGATCAGCTATCTGGATATCCAGCCCTTTATCGTTACCCTGGCGGGCATGTTCCTCTCCCGCGGCCTGACCACCATCCTGTCGGTCAACCCGGTCAAGGTCAGCCACGAGGGGTTCCAGGCGCTGGTCAAAACCAAGCTGGCCATCCCCTGGCTGGGGTACACCGCCAAGAACGGCAACCTGATCGCCGCCAAGCTGGAGATCGGCGCCATCGTGGCCGTGGCCATCGTGGTGCTGGTGTACCTGATGCTTCGGTATGCGCAGCTGGGCCGCCATATCTACGCCATCGGCGGCAACCAGCAGAGCGCCCTGATGCTGGGCATCAATGTGAAGCGCACCCGGTTTATGAGCTATCTTCTCAGCGGCCTGCTCAGCGGCCTGGCCGGCTTCATCTTCCTGATGCACAAGCCCGCCGGTAACGCCAGCGTGGCCATGCGCAGCGAGATGGACGCCATTGCCTCCTCCATCATCGGCGGCACCCTGCTGACCGGCGGCGTGGGCAACGTGATCGGCACCTTCTTCGGCACCATGATCCTGGCCACCATCCAGAAGATCATCGCCCTGAGCCCCCTGAACGAATCCTGGTGGCAGGAGATGGCCAACGGCGCCATGCTGGGCCTGTTCATCATGCTGCAGAGCGTGATCCTGGGCAACCGCGGCAAGCACAGGAAGGCCAATATCCAGGCTGTGCAGAAGGGATAACAGGCAAAAAACTGGGAGTTTACGGAGAAAAACGGACGAATGCCTTCTCTTTCCGGGCCGGAAAGAGAAGCAGAAAGGGCAGTTTTGAGACCGCTCCATTGGCGGTTGCAAGCGAACGCACAGCGAGGATGACATCGTTGGGAGATGCTGCCTGTATTTGTTGGTATGCCGGCAGCTGACAAGCCAATAAACAAGAATCAACCAACCAAATGCTGTCATTCTGAGCCGGCCCTATACGGATGGGCCGTGCAAAGAATCTCCCAGTGTGCGGGAAGGGTGTAGGGGTACGCTTCCAGTGTTACAAGACCATACCCGTCTGCGGAGGGAGATCCTCCCTGCCGTTGGCAGGCGCAAGCGAACCGCCTGCGGGCGTCAGGATGACACACACAGGGCGGACAGGATTGCGTTAATAGACTTGAATCATCCCCGCCGTATGTCATTCAGAGCCGGCCCTATACGGATGGGCCGCGCGAAGAATCTCCCAGTGTGCGGGAAGGGTGTAGGGGTACGCTTCCAGTGTTACAAGACCATACCCGTCTGCGGAGGGAGATCCTTCCGCCTGCGGGCATCAGGATGACACACACAGGGCGGACAGGATTGCGTTAATAGACTTGAATCATCCCCGCCGTATGTCATTCAGAGCCGGCCCTATACGGATGGGCCGTGCGAAGAATCTCCCAGTTGGCGGAAATGGTGCAGGAGTACGCCGTCAATGAGAAGAGACTTTGCCCGCCCTCGAGGGGGAGATC
>CADAHU010000040.1 GCA_902787835.1 uncultured Eubacteriales bacterium | reverse complement strand
CCGCAAAACCGAGCAAGCTTGGTTTTGCGGGATTTTTCCTGTGTTCTGGTTGTCCGGGAACTCGCTTGGCGACTTAAACCAAGCTGGCGGAAACGAGTTTGTTCGTCGACTCAAGCTGGTTCGCCCGTTGGGAGTCCAGAGGGCCGAAGGTCCTTTGGCGCAGAGCTCGAGGCCGCGGAGGCCTCGAACGTTCCCCCCTCCCCGTCAAATCCCAGTTTGTATGAGAATCCATTCCCGCCGGGGAGCTGCGGCGCAGACGGACGCGCTTTTTTTGTTGCACAAACTTTATAAATATGGTAGGATAAACAAAAAGGCATTTACCTGCATAGGGAGGAAAACCGATGAAGCTTTCAATTGGGCAAAAGGCTGCCTATGGCCTGGGCGCTGTGGGCAAGGATATGGTGTATGCCCTGTCCGCGAACTATGTGATGTTCTATTATCAGGACACCCTGGGGCTGAGCGCCACCTTTGTGGGCCTGATCCTGATGGTGGCCCGGGTGTTTGACGCGCTGAACGACCCGTTCATGGGCGTGCTGGTGGCCAAGACCAAGACCCGCTGGGGCCGGTTCCGTCCCTGGCTGTTCAGCGGCACGGTGCTCAACGCCATTGTGCTCTACGCGCTCTTTGCCGCGCCGGTCAACAGCGGCGCCAACCTGATGGTCTACTTCTCGGTGGTCTACATCCTGTGGGGCGTTACCTACACCATGATGGATATCCCGTACTGGAGTATGATCCCCGCGGTGACCGATACCCCCGCCGACCGCGAAAACCTGAGCGTGGTGGGCCGCACCTGCGCCGGCGTGGGCAGCGCGCTGATCGCCATGTTCACCATGCTGGCCGTGGGCGCGCTGGGCGGCGGTGACGACGTGGTGGGCTTCCGCTATGTGGCCCTGGGCGTGGCCGTGATCTTTGTGATCACCGAGCTGGTGTGCTGCCTGTTTATGAAGGAGCACCAGAGCGAGATGAAGGTGAGCAGCGTAAAGGAAATGTTCCGCGCCCTGTTCAGCAACGATCAGGCGCTCACCGTGGTGGGCACCATCGTGCTGATCAACATGGCCCTGTACCTGACCAGCAACTTTATCATCTACTTTTTCAAGTATGACTTCGGCGGCGAGGGCTGGCGCGGCAGCTATACGCTGTTCAGCACCGTGGGCGGCGCCTTCCAGATCCTGGGCATGATGATCCTCTATCCCATCCTGCGCAAAAAGCGGATCGCCAACGAGAAGATCTTTGTGGTAGCCATCGCCATGGCCGTGATCGGCTATGTGATCATCCTGGCCCTGTGCCTGGCGGGCATCACCCATAACCTGATCGCCCTGTGCGTGCCCGGGGCGCTGGTGTTCGCCGCCAACGGCGTGCTCAGCGTGCTGACCACCGTTTTCCTCAGCGGCAGCGTGGATTATGGCGAGATCAAGACCGGTCGTCGGGAGGAGAGCGTGATCTTTTCCATGCAGACCTTTGTGGTCAAGGCGGCCAGCGGCCTGGCGGTGTTCCTCACCGGCATCGGCCTGGACCTGATCGGCCTGGTGGGCAATACCGACGACGAGGCCGAGATGGTGGTGCAGAGCGCCTCCACGCTGACAGGCCTGCGGCTGCTGATGACCATCCTGCCCATGATCGGCCTGGCCATCGCCGTGATCTTCTTCAAAAAGAAGTTCCGCCTCACCGACGCCTATGCCGCCCAGATCAGCAACGAGCTGCGGGAGCGCCGGAAGGCAAAGTAACGGGGGAGGTTACGCGCTTTCTTTCAGAAGAAAGAAAGCTGAGCAAAGAAAGCCTGCGTTTGTCGCCGTAAAAGCTGCAAACGCAAAGAGAAGCAAAGCCGCTGTCCACCGCTTCCGGGCAGGGCGGCAAAGCCGCCCAACCTGTGCGCAAAGCGCACAGGGAAAAGCCAGAAGCTCTCTTTGCGTCTTTCAAGTTTCAGGCGGAAACGAGTTTGTTTTTCGTCGTTCGTCCAATCGCCCGCCGAGGTCCAGGAGACGAAGTCGCCTGGCGCAGAGCTCGAGGCCGCGGAGGCCTCGAACGGCTTTCCATCCCCATTTCAGATTGCCTGTTTTAATGAGAGCTCCGCATTTTGCGGTATATCAGCTGAGCATGATCTGCCCGCCGGTGACGGGGAGGGCCTGGCCGGTCTCGTAGGGCTGCTCCACGCAGTAGAGCACGGCTCGGGCCACGTCCTCCGGGGTGACGCCGCGGCCCATGGGCACTTTGGCCTCGTAGGCGGCGCGGACGTCGGCCACGGTCTTTGCGCCCGGCACCTTGCCGGCGCGGAGGTACTGGATAAAGAGGCCGTTTTCCGGATCGGACCAGAGGGGGCCGTCCAGGTAATTGCCGGGGCAGACCGCATTGACCTTGATATGCTGGGGGCACAGCTCCAGGGCAAAGCTCTGCACAAGGCCGATGCCGCCGAACTTGGAGCCGGCGTAGGCGAAATTGCGGGAGGAGCCAGAAAGACCGCTCTTGGAATTGATCTCCACGATATCGCCCCACCAGGCGGGGTCAGCGGCGTGCTGGGCGCGCATCAGGGCGGCGGCATACTTGGCGCAGAGGAAAAAGGCGGTGTAGTTGACGGCGGTAACGCGGTCGAAATCCTCCTTTTCCAGCACGTCCAGGCCGCCGGAGCGCACGATGCCGGCGTTGTTGACCAGCAAATCCAGGCCGCCGAAGCGCTCGGCGGTTTTTTGCATGAGAGCGGCCACGTCAGCCTCCCGGGTGACGTCGGCGGCCACGGCCAGGGCGCGCTCGCCCAGGGCGTCGGCCTCCCGCGCGGCCAGATCGGCGTTCCGGTCGGCCAGCACCACGGCGGCGCCCTCCCGGTGCAGCGCCCGGGCGATGCCCAGGCCCAAACCCTGGGCCGCGCCGGTGATTACGGCGATCCTGCCTCGCATGCGGCCGGGGGCGGCGGGACGGTCATGGATGCGCTGCTGCACCAGCGCCTGCCAGGGGGTCATATCGATCATGGAAAAGCCTTCCTTTCTTATTGGGGGATCAGGTCGATGAGCACGACCTCCGAGGCGCAGCCGGTCTTGATGGGCACAGCCCAGCCGGAAATGCCGCTGGTAACCACAAAGTGCGTGCTGCCCCGGGTCTCCGCGCCCTTGAAGCGGTTGTTGGGGCCCATCAGCAGGCCGATCTGCCCCATGGGAAACAGGTGGCCGCCATGGGTGTGGCCGGAAACCACCAGATCGGCCCCGGCGGCGGCCTGGGCGGCGTAATCGGTGGGCTGGTGATCGGCCACGATCAGAGGCTTGGTGGGATCCAGGCCCGCCGTGAGCGTTTCCATATCCGCCCGGCCATGATAGGAGCGGTCCAGGCGGCCCAGGATATAAAAGCGATCGTCCACCAGCAGGGCCTCGTCCTTGAGGATCGTAACGCCGTTGGCGGCGAGGGCGGCTTCCAGCTCCGCGCCTGAGAAGGAGCGGTAGCGGAAATAGCCGGCGTCGTGATTGCCGTAGATAAAGTAAACGCCGTAGGGCAGATCCAGCTTGCCCAGGGCCTCGCAGGCCGCCAGCATATCCTCCCGGGAGCTGTCGTCATCCACAAAATCCCCCGCCAGGATCAAAAGATCGGGGTGCTGGGCCTGGAGCTTCTCCATTTCCTTGGGAAAATTCTCTTTGGTTTGGGTGATGCCCAGGTGGGAATCGGCCACCAGCGCCACCCGCAGGGGGGCGTCCAGCCGTTCCACGGGGAAGGTGTAAAAGGTGGTGTATACGTGATGGGCGTTGTACCAGCCGATGCCCAGCCAGATCAGGGTAAAGGCCAGCACGATGTACCCGGCGTAATCATGCCGATAGGGGCGGCGGCGGAGCTTTTTTACGATCCAGGCCGCCAGATCGCCCAGCAGCCAGAACAGCACGAAGTGCACCAGCACCACCGCGGCGGTGTAGGGGTTGATCAGCAGGAACAGGGCGGAAAAGGCCAGAGGGAACAGGGAGATCAGCCAGGAAAGGAGGCGGCGCTTTTGCCCCAGGCGGCGCACGAAATCCAGCCGGTGAAAGCGGAAAACGGTGTACACGCCGCCCAGAATGCAGAAACAAAATAATACGATCATCAATAAGCGCCACATGTTTTTTTATCCTTTCTTATAAATAAAAGCAGCTTCCTTGCACAGCATACAATTTATAAAAACTTTTGTCAAGAATTTGGCCTTGACGGGAAAAACGGCGGTCGGATATAGTGGACTCATGCAAACTATGGATGCGCCGGAGATCCGGCGGATGGAACGGCTGGGCGCGCCGCGGGCGGAGCAGGAACCCCGCTGCCCCGTGTGCGGGGCGGCCTGCGAGTGGATTTACCTGTACAGGGGATACGACCCGGCGGGGTGCGAGGAATGCCTCAAGCGCGCGGACGCCTGGCAATGGCAAAGGAGGGAAACATGCGGAGAGAACAGGTGACGAGGATGCTGGAAAACTACAGACGGTGCGCGGCGCGGCGGGAAAGTCTGGCGCTGGAGATCGATATGGCCCGGCGGCAGCTGGCGGCCGAGGAGGCGCGGGCGGTGGAGAACGCCGTGCTGCCGGGAAAGGAAATAGCGGCGGGCCGCGGCGGCGGCATCGGCGATCCCACGGCCCGGGTGGCGGTGAAGTTCGCCTCGGGCTACAGGCCGCGGTATATCCTGGAGATGGAGGGCGATCTGAACCGGCTGCGGGACGAGATGGAGGAGTGCGGCGCGGTGTGCCGGGCGGTGGACGTGTGGCTGATGGCCCTCAGCGACCGGGAACGGCTGGTGATCGAGCGGCACGTGATCGGCGGGGAAACCTACGCGGAGGTGCTGGAGGCGCTCTCGGCGCGGTTCCCGGCGGGGGCTGTCACCAGCCCGGACGGCATCAAATGCCTGAACCGGCGGGCCATGGACAAGATCTGTGCGGCGGCGGGCGCGGAGCCTGCCGGGAAAATTTAGGCGAACATTTGTTCCCCTATTATTCACCCGCAATCCACCCATCCCGTCCCTTGCGGGGAGATAAGCGGTATGGTATAGTGTATACATCGCAGAAAGGCACCCGATCACAGGGCGCCTTTTTTGATGGGCACAAGGAGGGGAGCGGCGACGGAGAAGGAAGCGGAGTACGAAAAGAAAAACCTGCGGGTGGAGAACGCGCTGTACAGGGCCGCGGTGGGATACAAGGTGAAGGTGGTCAAGCCGGTAAAGGTCAAGGAGGAGACCAACCGGCCCGGGGAGGGCAAGCAGGTGACCGAGCGGGTGGTGACGGTGCGGGAGGAAAAGTACGTGGAGCCCAAGATCACAGCCCAGATGTTCTGGCTCAAGAGCCGGATGCCGGCGCAGTGGGGCCAGGGGGATCGGGTGCTGGGGGAGGTGGAGGCCGAGATGCGGCCCATCCTGGAGACCTACGCCGACGTGCTGGAGGATACGATGCCCGGGAGGGAACTGGAGGATGGCGAAGAGGATAGCCTATGCCCCGCTGACGGATAAGCAGGCAAGCTATATCCGCGCCTGTGGGGATCACTGGCTTAACGTGGCCGAGGGCGGCAAGCGCGCCGGGAAGAACATCATCAACCTCCTGGCCTGGGCGGCCTGCCTGGAAACGCATCCGGATAAGCTGCATCTGGCCGCCGGCGTCAGCCTGGCCAGCGCCAAGATGAACATATTGGACAGCAACGGCTTTGGGCTCAAATACCTGTTTGACGGGCGGTGCCGCGTCGGACGGTATATGGACCGGGAGGCGCTGTTCATCCGCACGCCCAGGGGGGAAAGGACGGTGATCTTTGCGGGCGGCGGCAGGAGCTGCGACGCGGCGCTGATCAAGGGCAACAGCTACGGCACCGCCTACATCACCGAGGCCAACGAATGCCACCAAACCTTCGTGCAGGAGGTGCTGGACCGCACCCTGGCCAGCGGCGACCGCCGGATCTTTATGGATCTGAACCCCAAGCCGCCCCGGCACTGGTTTTACGCCGATTTCCTGGATTACCAGGAAAAGGCCGCCCGGGACGGGCTGAACCCGGGGTATCACTACGGGCACTTCACCGTGGCGGACAACCTAAGCATCCCGGAGGGAACGCTGCGGGCGCTGCTCAAAACCTATGACCGGGGCAGCGTATGGTATCGGGCGGATATCCTGGGCCTGCGCACGGCGGCCAGCGGGCGGATCTATACCGCCTTCGGGCCGGAATGCCTGGGCGGCGCGGAGGAGATCACGGAGTGGAGCGTGGGCATCGATGTGGGTGGCACCGACGCCACCGCGGCCACGCTCTGCGGCATTACCCGGGGCTGGCGGCAGGTATGCCTGGTGGACGGGCTGTACCACCGCCAGGGCATCAGCGACAAAATGAGCGAGGATAAATACGCGCGTCTGATCGCCGACTGGCTGGGCGGCTGGTACGAGCGGTTCACCGCCGGGGCGGAGGTGTATGTGGACAGCGCGGCCAAGCTGTTCCGCGCCGGGCTCAGGGATGAGCTGGCCCGGCGGGGGATGAAAAGGCTGACGGTCAAGAGCTTCGACAAGGGCGACGGCATCCTGAGCCGCATCAGCCTCACCGGGCGGCTGATGAACCAGGGACGGTTCCGGGTGGCGGCGCACATGAAGCAGTGGATCCAGGCGTATCAGGACGCGGTGTGGGATCCGACGGCCTATGAAAAGGGGGAATGGGCGCGGCTGGACGACGGCAGCTTCCCGGTGGACTGCCTGGACAGCGCGGAATACGCCTTTTATCCGTACAGGAGATTTTTATAGGGAGGGACTATGGAGGAAAAGCTGGATATGCGCTCGCCCCGGGAGGCCTGGCAGGAGCTGGCCGACCGGCGGCGGGACTACTACGACGGCTGCGCGGCGGAATACGGCGGCGATCATGGCATGCTGGCCCGCACCGGCATGCCGGGGTCCTTTTGGAGGCGGGGCGGCAAGGTAAAGCTGCATGTGCCCGCGGCGGCCGATATCGCCGCCACCGGCGCGAGCCTGCTCTTCGGGGCGGAGCCGCGGTTTTCCATCTTCGATCAATCGCTGGGCGATACCGAGGAGGGCAGCCAGCAGCGGCTGGAGGCTGTGATCGCCGGCAACGGGCTGCCCCGCAAGCTGCGGGAGGCGGCGGAGTGCGCGGCGGCCTCGGGGGATGTATACCTGAAGTGCCGCTACGACCGGGAGCGGGCCGATATGCCGGTGATCGACGTGGTGCGGGGTGAGGACGCCCTGCCGGAATACCTGCTGGGCAGGCTGCGGGGCATCCACTTTTTTACGGTGTTCCGGCGGGAGCGGCAGAGCGGACGGGTCTGGCGGGTTTACGAGCGGTACGCGCCGGGCTGCATCCGCACGGCGGTTTTCCGGGGCACGGAGGAATCGCTGGGTGAGGAGGAGCCGGCGGCGCTGGCGGCGCTGGGGCTGGCGGACTGCGTAAAGCCGCCGGTGGAGGGGCTGCTGGCGGCGCATATCCCCAATCTGAAGCCCAGCCGCCTCAGGCCGGAGGACGGCAAGGGCCGCAGCGATTTTGAGGGGCTGCGCGATCTGATGGACAGCCTGGACGAGGTGTACACCAGCTGGATGCGGGATATCCGCCTGGCCAAGAGCCGGCTGATCGTGCCGGCGGAGTTTTTGCGGCGCAGCCCTTCCGATCTGTTCAGCGAAAACCGGTATACCTACGATTTTGACGAGGACGTGGAGACGCTGGTGGCGCTGGATATCGGCGGCGACGGGGCGGAGATGAAGATCACCCCCAGCCAGTTTGACATCCGGGCGCAGCAGCACGCCGCCACCTACGAGAGCACGCTGCGCACCATCCTGACCATGGCGGGGTACAGCCCCCAGAGCTTCGGGCTGGATATCGAGGGAAACGCCCAGAGCGGCACCGCCCGGCGGATCATGGAGCGAAGAAGCCTGGCCACCGCCGCCAAAAAGCAGGCGTACTGGAAGGGGCCGCTGGAGGCGTTCATGACGGCGGTGATGCATCTGGACAAGGCGCTTTACGGCAACGGCGCCCTGCACGGGGACGACAGCGTGCGGGTGGAAATGCGGGAGGCCGCCGGGGAGGATATCGGCGAGATGGCCGCGGCGGTGAACCTGCTGCGCTCCGCCCGGGCGGCCAGCGCCGAAACGGCGGTGCGCCTGCTGCATCCGGAGTGGTCCATTAAGCAGATCGAGGAGGAAACCGGACGGATCCGGGACGAGGAACGGTAAAAGGCGTGCGGAAGCGCGCTTTTTATATGCCTGCCGGCGGGGCTGCCGCCGGACTGCGATATGCCGGACGCTCCGGCCTATAAATGCGAACGCAGGAGGAGAAAGAATGGATATTGGAATGCTGAAGGAGTACCTGGGCGAGGAGCTCTACGCCCAGGCGGAGGAGAAGCTGGCCGCGGTGGAGGGCCTGAGGGTCATCGCTGCGGACGACGGCAGCTGGCTGCCCCGGGCGCGGCTGGACGAGGAGATCGCCAAGCGCAGGGAGCTGCAGGAAAAGCTGGACGCCCTGACCGGGGCGGCGGCGGAACGCGACGCCCTGCGGGAGCAGCTGGCGGCGATGACCGAAAAGGCCGAGGCGGCCCAGCGGGAGGCGGCGGAGCTGAAGCTGAGCTGCGCCATCCGGGAGGAGCTGGCCCGGGCCGGCGCCCGGGATATCCCGCTGGTGGAAAAGCTGCTTTCCGGCCAGATCCGGGAGGCGGGGGAGATCCGGGAGGCGGTGCGCGCGCTGCGCCAGCGGAGCCCCTATCTGTTTGAGGACGCCGCGGCGGGCCTGCGGGCCGGCTTTGGCGGCGGAAGCACAGGCGGACGCGAACACGCCGATGTGAACGGCGCGATCCGGGCGGCCGCTGGACGATAAGAAAGGAAAAGGAGAAGAAAAAATGTCCCTTAAGCTGATTGACCGCGCAGGCGCGGAGGTGCTGATCCCTGAGGAGCGCAGCCGGGAGATCCTGGCCGCGGTGCCCGAACAATCCATTGCCATGCGGCTGATGCGCCGCCTGCCCGATATGAGCAGCAAGACCCGCGCCATTCCCGTGGCCAGCTCGCTGCCCGAGGCCGAATTCATTAACGGCGATACCGGTCTCAAGCCCACCACCGATATGAGCTGGGAAAACGTGCGCCTGACCGCCGAGGAGATCGCCGCCATCGTGGTGATCCCGGAGAACGTACTGGATGACAGCGATTACGATATCTGGGCCAACGTGCTGCCCCGCATCAACGAGGCCATCGGCACGGCCTTCGATAAGGCGGTGCTCTACGGCCTGAACAAGCCGGCCTCCTTCCCCGCGGGCATCGTGCCCGGCGCGGCGGCCGCCGGCTGCACCCTGGCGCTGGACGATACAAAGAACCTGTACCAGCAGCTGCTGGGCGAGGGCGGCCTGGCCGCTCTGGTGGAGGGGAACGGCTTTGTGCCCTCCGCCTATGTGGGCGCGGTATCCATGCGCAGCAAGCTGCGCGGCACGGTGGACCAGAACGGCCTGCCCATCTTTGGCCGCGCGCCCTACCGCGAGGGCCTGTTTGGCCGCGCGGCCTACGAGCTGGACGGGGCGGATATTTACTTCCCCAACAGCGATGTGATGGACGCCAGCCAGGCGCTGCTGATCGGCGGCGACTGGAGCCAGGCGGTCTGGGCCATGCGCACCGATATCACCACCAAGCTGCTCACCGAGGCGGTGATCAGCGATGCCGACGGCAAGGTGCTGATCAACCTGGCCCAGCAGGACGCCGTGGCGCTGCGTGTGGTGTTCCGCGCCGGCTGGGCGCTGCCCAACCCGGTGAACCGCGTGAACGGCGACGCGGCCACCCGCTATCCCTTTGCGGTGCTGACGCCCGCGGAATAAAGCTGGTCCCGGGGAGGGGTTCGCCCCTCCCCGGGCAGGGAGGATGTCATGAGCGATATACATGCCCGCGTGGATCCGCCGGGCGAACAGGCGCTGGAGCGGCTGCGGGAGCGGATGTACGATTATATTTTTCCCAATGTGCCGCGGACGCTGGCGGAGCTGGCGGCCTTTGAGCAGGCCGTGCAGCTGCAGTATGAGCATGAGGAGACCGAGCGGGAAAAATACGGAGACGTGCCGCCCTGGGCGGAGAGCTTCAAAATTGGGGATTTTCAGATGACGCTGCGGGAGGGAGCGCTGCGGCGGGAGGCCGTCTGCCCGGCGGCCCGCGGGCTGCTGCTGCGCAGCGGGCTTTTGTACCGGGGCGCGGAAGGGAGGCGATAAGCGGTGCTGATCGATTTTTTGCTGCGCCAGAAATGCACCATCCGGCCATGGATGGGCCATCGGGACGGCGCGGAGGCGTACGGGGAGCCGGAGGAGCGGCCCTGCCGCCTGCAGCAGGCACGGCAGCTGGAAAATTCCATGCAGGCCGACGCCTTTGCCGCCCGGGCCTTGATGTTCTGCACTGGGGAGATGATCCCGGCGCGCAGCCGGGTGGAATGCGAAGGCGAGGGCTATACCGTGCTGGCCTGCCGCGCCGCCCGGGGCCTGGGGCAGGAGCACCTGGAGGTGACGCTCCGGTGAAGGGCTTCAGGCGGGCGGAGCTCCGGACCCGCGCCGAACGGGGGGCGGACCGGGGCGCGCGGCAGGCATTGGAGATATTGCGGAGGGCGGCCGGGCGGCGGGTTCCGGTGGATACCGGACGCCTGGCGGCATCGGCGCGCATTGTAACAGAAGGGAAAACCGGCAGCCTGGGCTATACCGCGCCCTACGCAGCCCATCAGCATGCGCGCATGGAACGGCGCGGCGCGGGCTACCTGGCGGGGCCGGCCCGGGACGCTGCGGTGCGGCGGCAGATGGCCCAGGCGCTGGCCGCGGCCCTGAGAAGGGAGCTGAAGTAAATTGAATCTGCTCAAGCAGGTGGCCGCCCAGCTGGCGTTTATGGGCTTCGGGCGGCTGGACGGGGAGATATTCTGGGGAAGGATGCCCGACGCGCCGGACGGCTGCGTGGGCGTTTTTTCTCTGGACAGCGGCGTGGCGGGCGGCAGCGCCCGGGTGCAGGTGCTGATCCGGGACGCCGGGGACGGCGCGGCCTATGAGAAGGCCTGCCGGATCGCGCAGGCGCTGGACGGGTTCCGCGGCTTCCTGGGCGGCGACGGCGCGGAGGCAAAAATCACGGTGGCCGGCGCCGCTGCGGGCCAGGGCGAGGACGGCAGGCTGCGTGCGCTGTACAGCGTGGAGCTGGACGTGATGTACGGAGACGAGGAATAAGCGGGAGAGAAGGATATGGCGAGAAAAAACGGATGCCCGACCAACATTCGGGATTGGCAAATTGAGATCCTGGACCGGATGGGCGCGGAGGACAGATGGGTGCGCGTGGCGGGGCTGGATACCATGATCCGCACGGCGGAGAGCGAAACGGCGGAGGGCAGCGCGGGCGTCGATTTGTGGTCCGAGCCCTATGTGACCAAGCGCTCGGTGCAGCTCAAGCTTTCCGGCAAGCCCGTGGGCTGCGCTGCCACCGGGGAGATCGACCCCGGCCAGGCGCTGCTGAACAGCTATGCCCGGGCTGAGGGCTGCGAGGAGGACGCTTCCATGCGGTTTGTGGATCCCTATGGCCAGGCCATGGAGGCGGATTTTGTGGTGACCGGCACGGAGCGGGAGGAGAACGCCGGCGGCAGCGGCATCTCCTGGGAGCTGCGCCAGGTGGGCGAGGCGGAGATGCTGCCCTACATCCCTGTGCAGAGCGTTGCCCTGGACCCGGCGCAGGCGGCGCTGCACGCGGGCGAGGCAGTGGAGGCGCGTTTGGTTTTCACCCCGGAGCAGCCCAGCAACCGGCGCTTCCGCATCCGGCTGGAGGGCAGGCAGCATATCGCGGTGTCGGGTATTACGGCTGAAGGCTTTATGGTGCGCGGGCTGTCGGCGGGCGAGGCAGCGATCATCGTGACCAGCCTGAACGGCAAAAAGACAGCGCGGATGGCCGTCACGGTGGAGAAATGACATGGAATGCCTGGATTTTGACCGGTTCCTGAGCGAAAAGCGGCGGGAATACGTGCAGGTGACGGTGCTGGGCAAGCCCTACCGGGTCTGTCGGGAGATCCCGGCGCTGGTGCCGCTGCTGCTGGCCCGGGCCGGGGAGGATGGCGACAGGGCGCAGCTGGGCCGGGCGCTGCTGCGCACGGGCGATGTGCTCTTTGGCCGGAAAATCATGGATGATTTTGCCCGGCAGGGGCTTTCGGCCAACGATCTGACGGCGCTGGTGGAGAGGACCATCAATCTGATCTGCGGCGCGGAGCAGGATGGCGAAACGCTGGACGACGCGGGCCGGCCCCTGGAAGGCGAAGGAAAAAAATAAACCCGCTCCATGCATGGGACGCGCTGGAGGCCGATTTCCTGCGGGAATACGGCATCGACCTGATGGAGCGGATCGACGGAATGAGCTGGCGGCGGTTTGCGTGCCTGATCCGCGGATTATCGCCCGGAAGCGCGGCGGCCGGGGCGGCGGAGCGCGCAGCCCTGGATGACCGGGCGGCGGCCAGGGCATTTTTTGAACAGATGAGAGGAGGATGAGCGGATGGCGCTGCAGGTGGGAGAGCTTTTTGCCAGCCTGACGGTGGATACCGGGGCGATGGAGGCGGCGCTGGACCGGGCCCAGGCGCGGTGGGACGCGCTGCTGGATACGGTGCTGGCCCGGGAGCGCGGAACGGCCTGGATGGCCGCGGCGGCAGCCGGTGTGACGGCGGGAGAGGGATTGCTGACGTCAGCGGCCCTGGGCGCGGCAGCGGCGGGGCGGAGCGCGGCGGAAGCGGCGATCTCTGAGGCGTCGGGCCTGCGGATCGGCGCTCGCTTTGCCAATGGCATTGCCCAGGGCATCCGCCAGGGGACGGAGAGCGTGCGGGCGGCGGCCGCCGGGCTGACGGAGCAGGCGGTCCCAGGCGCAGGGACGGGCGTTTCCGGAGGCGCCGCTTTCGGAGCGGAGCCCGGAGCGCTGGCCCGGGCCATGACGGCGGCGCTGGCCGGCGTGACGGTACAGATGGACGGGGTGACCGTGGGCAGCCTGGTAAGCGGCACGGTGAGCCGGAGCATTGCGGCGGAGGCCGCGCTGAGGAGCTAATATAGATGAAGGAAAGGCTTGCCTGCGCCCTGAACGGGGCGGATTTTAACAGCCTGGATCCCCGGCTGTATCTGGACGGCCTGGAGGAGGAAGCCCAGGAAAACGTGGATACCGCGGCCCTGTGCGGCGGCGGGCGTCGGATCATCGGGCGGCCCGGCCGGCGGGAGCTGACGGTGACGCTGCGGTTCATGATCAAGGAAAGGGATCCGGCCATGCGCGGCAGGATCCTGGACCGGGTAAACGCCTGGGCGGCGGAGCCCGGCTGGCTGACGCTGTCCACCCGCCCCGGCCAGCGGCTGCGCGTAATCTGCACCCGGTACGCCGAGCGGTCGGCGCTGCCCTGGAGCGGGGAGGGGCGCATCGCGCTGACGGCCTATCAGCGCCCTTACTGGCAGGAAAGATACCCGGTATCGGCGGCTTTCAGCGGCACGGAGGGAAGCGCCGCCCTGGTCCCGGCGGGATCGCGGGCATGCTGCCTGGAGGCGGAGATCACCAACCGATCGGCGGGCGCGGTGAACGCGGTATCGATCTCGGCGGGCGGAAAAACGATGGCCTTCAGCGGCCTGGGGCTGGCGGCGGGGCAGACGCTGCGGCTTTACTATGATGATGAGCGGATTCTGCATGCCGAGTCGGGCGGCGTGCCCCGGCTGGCGTGCAGAACGCCGGAGAGCGCCGACGGGCTGCCGCTGGTGCCGGGCCGGGTCAATCAGATCCGCGGCGCGGCGGACGGAGCGTGCCGGTTCAATTTTATTGCGAGGGGGGAATGGCAATGAGCGATGCGGTACGCCTGCCGCGGCTGCTGCGCGGGGAAACGGCGGGCGGGCAGCTGCCGGAAAAGGGGCGGCTGCAGCCGCTGTCGCTGGCCGTGACCCGAAACCTGGAGCCGCTGAGCACGGCGGATATGGTGCTGGCGGAGGATGATCTGCAGGTTTTGATCCATGATTTTGTGGAGCTGTACGGACCGGAGGGGTCGCTGGGGATCTACCGCGCGGTCAGCGTGATGGCGGATTACGGGCATACGCGCCGGATCCGGCTGAACCACGCCCTGGACGTATTCAGCGACGCGCTGCTGCCTGAGGCGGAGAGCGCCGGCACGGTGCGGCAGGCGCTGGAGCGGATCCTGGCCTGCCAGACCGCGGCGGTGGGCGGCGTGCCTTGCTGGAAGCTGGGCACGGTGGAGGATGGCGGGCAGTATACCCTGGACGCCCGCGGCGGCAGCGCCTTGGACGCGCTGAAGGCGCTGGCCCGGGACGAGGAGGACTATTACTTTGATTATGATTTTGGCGGCTTTCCCTGGACGCTGCATTTCCTCCGGCGCGGGGAGGCGGTGGAGAGCGAATTCCGCCTGAGCCGCAACGCGGAGCGCTGCCAGGTGACGCTGGACGATGGCGATCTTTGCACCCGGCTGTACCTGGATGTGGACGGGGAAACGCAGGAGGTGCACGAGTACGCCGCGGGACAGGCGGCCTGGGGCGTGGTGTGCCGCCGGGAGAGCATCCGCACGGAGCGCACGCCCGATAAGGCGGCCTGGATCCGGCGCTATTTTGCCCGCCATGGGCAGCCCGCCGTGCAGATTACGGTGGAGGGGCTCGCGCTGCACCGCATGACCGGCGAGCGGCTGGATGCCCTGCGCCTGGGCGGGCTGTGCCGGGCGGCGCTGACCGATTACGGCGTATGGCTGCGGGAGCGCATCGTATCGCTGCATTATCCCGAAATCCTGCGCCAGCCCGAGCGGGTGACGGTGAGCCTGGCCAACCGGCGGCCCAGCGCCAGCCGGGCCTTCAGCGGCTTAAGCAGCCGGGCGGCGTCGGCGGAGCGGGCGATCACCCGCAGCGAAAAGGAGATACGGGAAACCAACACCCGCTGGCACGCCACCGACCGCCATGTTCAGGACCACACCGAAATCCTCCACGAAGCGGGGCTGGAGATCGATCCCCACGGCGTCTGGATTTTCGCCAAGGAGATCACCAGCTCCGAGGCGGCGCAGACCGCCCTGGGCGCGAGCCTGCGGGTGCAGGCCCAGGGCATCACCGGCCTGGTGGAAAAGACCGGCATCAATAACCTGCCGGGCGGCTACCAATCCATCATGCAGTATTCAAGCCAGGTCAAGCAAACGGCGGACAGCGTATCGGCGGAGGTAACGGCAGCACGGGACGGGCAGGCATCCCTTTCCGCCAGGTTCTCGGTGCAGGCCGCTGCGATCAGCAGCAAGGTATCCTCCACCGATTACAACGGCAACACCATCGCCAGCCTGATCAACCAGACCGCCACCACAATCACCCTTTCCGCCAGCAAAATCGACCTGAGCGGCTATGTTACCGCCTCCGAACTCAGCACTCAAAAGGCGAGGATCGATAACCTGGTGGGCGGCACAAGGGTGGATGCTCTATCGGCCAGCACCGTAAGCGCCGGAACCCTTATGGTGAATGGCAGCGGCGCATACTGGCTGAGCCTCAGGGACAGCAGCGGCGGGGCCGTTACGGCTGCCGGGGGCCGCTCGGTACAGATTCTCGGGAGGTACGCGTAATGATTTCTGATAACCTGGAGCGCGCCTATAACCTGCTGCAGTCGCTCACCATCATTTCCACCAAAAGCAACGTGGACGCGCTGTCCGCCGCGCTGCTGCTGATCCAGGACAGCTATTTTATGGCAAAGGAGGCCGAGAAGGATGCAGGGACGAAAGCTGATCCTGAATGACGGCACCGAGTATGACGAGGGTGAAGCCGGGGCGTCCGACGGCCTGCTCTGGTGCTTTTTGAAAAACGCCGCCATCCCGGGGGTGTGCGCGGATTTTAGCGACCCGGAAAAGACGCGGCGCATCGTGTTCCATTACGGCGAGATGCAGACGGCCTTTGAGGATTATACCGAGCTTACGTGCATCCGCAAGGATCAATATACCGGCGATATCGCCGTGCAGCTCGCAAAGGAGGTGAACCCCGTTGCAACCCCGTGAAACATGGCTCCAGGCCGATATCCGGAAGCCCGCCCAGGTGCAGGCCCTGCGGGGCGTGATGTTCAGCCAGGATAACCAGGGCGATCTGGTGGGCGTGGAGGTGTACGATGGCGGCGCGCCCGTGGTCCTCAGCGGCAGCGTCATGGGCTATATCGTCAAGGATAACGGCGAAACCGTGGGCGTCACCGGCCAGTGCGCCGAGAACCGCGCCTGGATCGTATTGCCCGCCAACGCCTACGATGTGGTGGGCATGCTGCATATCGCCATCCAGTGGAAGGAATCCAGCGCGGA
>CADAHU010000039.1 GCA_902787835.1 uncultured Eubacteriales bacterium | reverse complement strand
AACATGCTGGAGATATCCCGGAGATTCTGGGAGTTTTCCACCTTGTTTACCACGTCGCCCATGAAGTACAGCGCCGCGGTGCCGCCGCCGTCCAGGTTCATGGCGTCGGTGCAGCCCAGGGATTTGAAGCGCTCCGCCATCCAGGACATGGTCACGCCCCGGCTGTCGGTGGTGCGGCCCTTGGCGGTGATGATGTAGTAATGGCAGGGCTCGGAGCTGCCCATGGCCATGCGCGGATCCTCGTCGGTATAGCGGGCCACTTTTTTGTCATAGAGCGCCTGGTTGATCTGCCCGCCGCGCACCAGGATGGGACCGAAGGCGAAGGTATCGATCACACCCATATCCAGGTACTGCTGGGCGGTGTACTCATCGCTTTCAAATACGCGCATGGTGCCGTCGTTAAACAGCGCCAGGATCTCCAGGTAGGGCCATTTCATGTTGGCGGCGGCCTGGGTTTCCTCGGCCTTCACATCGCCGTTGCGGATGATGATGCCCTGCTTGAGCCCCTTGCTGCGGTTATACCACCGATAGCCGTAAAAATCATCGGTGATGCCGAATACCATGTTGTATACCTTGCCCATTTTGGTGGGGGTGATATAGCTGTGGCCGTCGGCGCGGGTGGCGGAGCCAGGGGCCAGGAAGGCCTGGGGCAGGGAATCGGGCGTGCAGCGGATCTCGGTCTCAAACCAGGTCACGCGCTGCTTGGCGCTGAAATAGCGGATGATCTCGATGTAGGTATCCTGGGTGATGTAATACCAGTGCCCGTCGTCGCGGTCGGCGTGGATGAAGGGCGCGGCGTTTTCATCCGCCAGGAAGCCCTGATCGTTGAGCGCGGGCAGATTGACCTGGATTTCCGGCCCATCCGGGGCCACGGTGGGGGCGGGGGTCACGCTGGCGGCGCTGCTCTGGATGATGGCGGCGGAGCCTTCCCCATAGACGGTCACCTGCAGCAGCACATCGGCGATGCCGGTCTCGGCCATGCCGCAGTCATGCTGGTAGGCGGTGATGGCGGCGGCCAGCGTGTCGTTATATACGCTGGTCTCGGCCTTTGCCGAAAAATAGCCCAGGGATTTGAGCTTCTGCTTGAGGGCAAGCACGTCGTCGCCCTCCACACCGGCTTTGATCACGCGGTAAATGCTTAGTTCCTCTTCGGAGAGGGCCGGGGGATTGCCGCTGACGCTCTGGCCGCTGGCGTTCACCGCGTCGTCGGAGTACAGCAGCGTCTGCAGCGCGGGGGTCATGATCCCGGTCTCCGGCAGCCCGCAGGCGCGCTCAAAGGAGCGCACGCGCTGGGCGGTATCATCGCTGTAGCGGTTGTTGAAGGTGCTGCTGCTGAAGTAGCCAAGCTCATGCATCCGGGTCTTCAGGGCAACCACGTCGTCGCCGTAGCAATCGGGCTTGAGCAAGCGGTATTCGCCGTCTCCCAACGCGCTGACAGCAAAGGCCGTCAGCAGCGTAAGGAGAAGGGCGAACAGCGCTGTGCGCAGTGCTTTTGAACAATTCATACAGTGCCTTCCCCGCCGGATCAGTTGACTTTGGCGCTCAGGACCTCAGAATACAGGGTGGTGTAAATGTTGAGCCAGGTGACGTCCAGATCGTGATAGTATTCGCAGCGGGCGATCACCTCGTCGGAGGGGTTCATCACAGGGTTGGACTGATAATCCTCGCCCAGCTGCTCGATGGCGGCGGCGTTGGGGCTGCAGTAGCCGATCTCCTGCACGTTGGCCATGGCGATATCCGGGCGGCACAGGAAGTTGATGAAGATCTCGGCGTTCTCCTTGTTGCGGGCGGCGGCGGGGATCACGGCGTTATCCACCCAGATGTTGCTGCCCTCCATGGGCACCACATAGGCCAGATCGGGGTTGAGCTCGATGGCGTATTCGGCGTCGCCGCTGTAAACCACGGCCAGGGCAGCCTCGCCGGCCACCATCTTATCCTTGAACTCGTCCAGGCCGTAGGCCTTCACCATGCCGGACTGCTTCTGCTGGATCAGCAGATCGGCGGCGGCGCGCAGCTGCGCGTAATCGGTGCTGTTCATGCTGTTTTCGGCATTGGCCATCAGCAGCGCGATGCCCATGGTATCCCGCAGGCTGTCCATCATCAGCACCTGGCCGGCGTATTTCTCGTTCCACAGGATGCCCCAGGTCTGCACGTCTTCCTCGCTGACCAGCTTGGTGTTGTACAGGATGCCCAGAGTGCCCCACATGTAGGGGACGGAGTAGGTGTTGCCGGGATCATAGCTGGGGTTCAGCAGATCGGAACGGATGTTGGAGAAATTGGGAATGTTGTCATAGTTGATGGGGGCCAGCTCGCCGCGGTTGATCAGGCGCTCCGTCATATACTCGGAGGGGAACACCACGTCGAAGGCGCCGGGGTTGGATTCCACGGAGATGATCATATCCTCGTTCTCGGTGAAGCGCATATAGTTGACCTTGATGCCGGTTTCGGCTTCAAACTGCGCCAGCACGGATTCGTCGATATAATCCTCCCAGTTGAACACGTTGACCACACGGCCGGACTGCGCGGCGGCGGAGGCGTCGCCCTGGGCGGGCTCTGCGGGAGCGGCGGTTTCCTCGGTTTCGGCGGGCTCCTCAGCGGGGGCCTCGGTGGCAGCGGGTTCCTCGGTGGGCGCTTCCGTGGGCGCTTCCGTGGCGGCGGGCTCCTCAGTGGGGGCCTCAGTGGGAGCTTCGGTGGGGGCTTCAGTGGGCGCTTCGGTAGGCGCTTCAGTGGGAGCCTCGGTGGGCGCTTCGGTTACCACGGCGGTGGGCGTAGCGGTGGGCTCGGGGGTCTTGCTGGAGGAGCAGGCGCAGAGCATTGCGACGCAGACGACCAGCAGCAAGGCGATCAAGGAACGCTTTTTCATGGTGGTTACCTCCGGTTATGTCTTTAATAGTTTTTATCCCTTGTTGTCCTCGGTGCGGTGGTTGACGATCAGCAGCAGCACCAGCAGCACCACGAACATCAAAGAGGACAAAGCGTAATAGGTGGGGCTGATTCCCAGCTTGGTGGCCGAGTAGATCAGCGTGGACAGGTTCTGCACCAGCGGGCTGGTGGTAAAGTAGCTGATGGTAAAATCATCCAGCGACAGGGTGAAGGCCAGCAGCGCGCCGGTGACGATGCCCTGCTTGCACTCCGGGATGATCACGTGGGTCAGGGCGTAGGCCGGGGTCGCGCCCAGATCCAGCGCCGCCTCGTAGGTGTGCTTGTTCATCTGCTTCAGCTTGGGCAGCACGGAGAGCACCACGTAGGGCACGTCAAAGGTGACGTGCGCCAGAACCATGGTCCAGTATCCGCGGTCCACCTTGGCAAAGATGTACAGCAGCATCAGCGATACGCCGGTAACGATATCTGGCATGGTATTGGGCAGGTTGGTGACGGTCATCATGAAGGCCTGGGGCCGCTTTTTCATGCTGTAAATGCCGATGGCGGCCAGGGTGCCCAGCAGCGTCGCCGCGATGGTGGCCACCACAGCTACCGATACCGTGACCCACAGGGCGTTCATGATGGAGGCGTTGGAGAACAGATCGGCATACCAATGGAAGGAGAAGCCTTCCCATTTGGCGCGGCTCTTGCCGGCGTTGAAGGACTGTACGATCAGCACCAGGATGGGCACGTACAGGAAGATCAGCACCAGCGCCAGATAAAACTTTTTGAAGAATTGCTTCATATGATGCCGCCTCCTTCCCCGTTGGGATCAGCCTTGCGCAGGATGGACAGGGAGATCAGGATCAGGATCATCATGATCAGCGAAAGCGCGCTGCCCAGGTTCCAGTCGCCGGCGGTCTTGAAGGTGCTCTCGATCAGGTCGCCGAACATGCGGGTATTGCCACCGCCCAGCACGCGGGGAATGAAGAAGGTGGTGACCGAGGGCATGAACACCATGGTGATGCCGCTGATCACGCCGGGCAGGCTCAGGGGCATGGTCACCTTGTACAGGGTGCGGAAGCTGTTGCAGCCCAGATCCTGGGCGGCCTCGGCCAGCTTGGGATCCATCTTGCTAAGCGAGGTATAAATGGGGAATACCATAAAGGGGAGGAAGTTGTACACCATGCCCAGCAGCACGGCCTCCTGGTTGTACATCAGCTGTACCCGGCCCATGCCGACCCAGTCGAAGAAGGCGTTGATCAGGCCGTTGTCCTCCAGCAGGCTCATCCAGGCGATGGTGCGCAGCAGGAAGTTCATCCACATGGGGATGATGAAGAGCACCACCAGGGTGGAGCCCAGCTTCATCTTGCGGTCCGCCATGAACAGCGCCGCGGGGTATCCCAGCACCAGCGATACCACGGTGCACAGGAAGGCCATCCACAGCGAGTACACCAGCGTATCCACGTTTACCGAGCCCCGGGCCACCGTGGCGGCCATCTCGTCCCCGGCCACCGCGCGCAGGTTTTCGCGCATGATGTAGTTGCTGTCCCAGAAGGAGCGGAAGTTGTCCAGCGTCAGGCGGCCGTTGGCGTCCGTCAGGGCATAATAGCCGATCAGGATGCAGGGGAGGATCGTAAAGATCATCATCCAAAGGGTATAGGGCGTGGCGAACAGGGAGCGCTTTACGCCATGGTTGCGGCGCACGGAGAGCGCCACCATGCCGATGAACAGCGCCAGCCCCAGCGCCATGGCCCATCCTGCCCAGGCGGGAAGCTTCAGATTGGTCATTTGGCTTCCTCCTTCATGGGATGCATGATGTGGATGTTGAAGGGCACCACGGAGAGCCCCACCCGGGAGCCGATGGGCTGCATGGTGGTGGAATGCACCTTCCAGGTAAAATCACCGGAATCGATCATCATTTCATAATGCACGCCCTTGAACAGCACGCTCTTGACGGTGCCGGTAAGCTGGCCGATATCCTCGCCCAGGATCATGATATCCTCGGGGCGGATCACCACGTCCACCGGCGCGTTCTCGCCAAAACCGCTGTCCACGCAGGGGAAATCCACCCCGCAGAAGCTGACCAGCTCGTCCTTGATCATGGTGCCGCGGATGATGTTGCTCTCGCCGATAAAGTTGGCCACAAAGGCGTTGGCCGGCTCATCGTAGATGGTCTTGGGCGTGCCGATCTGCAGGATATGGCCAGTGTTCATCACCACGATGGTGTCACTCATGGTCAGTGCTTCCTCCTGATCGTGGGTCACGTACAGAAAGGTGATGCCCAGCTGCTGCTGCATGGATTTAAGCTCCAGCTGCATCTCCTTGCGCAGCTTCAGGTCCAGCGCGCCCAGGGGCTCGTCCAGCAGCAGCACCTCCGGCTCGTTGACCAGCGAGCGGGCGATGGCGATGCGCTGCTGCTGACCGCCGGAGAGCGAATCCACGCTGCGCTTGCCGTAGCCGTTCATGTTGACCAGGTTCAGCATCTTGTCCACGCGCTTGTCGATCTCCGCCCGGCTCATCTTTTTGATCTTGAGGCCAAAGGCGATGTTGTCCCGCACGTTCAGATGGGGGAACAGGGCGTACTTCTGGAACACCGTATTGACCCGGCGCTTGTAGGGCGGGATATCGGTGATGTCCTTGCCTTCAAAAAGCACCCGGCCGGTGGTGGGGTACTCAAAGCCGCCGATGATGCGCAGCGTGGTGGTTTTTCCGCAGCCGGAAGGGCCCAGCAGGGTCACAAATTCCTTTTTGCGGATGTACAGGTTGATATCATCCAACACTGTAACGCCGTCGTATTCCTTGGAAATATTCTCCAGATGGATCATGCGGGGTTCCTGGCTCATACCGGTAATCCTCCTGACAGGTGTTTATTCTTTTGCTTAAAAGCTGGGCGGCGTGGAGATCCAAAGCACCTTGGCCGGCCGCTTGCCGGGGTTTTCGATGTGGTGCGGGGCGGTGGGATGCAGGGCAAAGCTGTCGCCCGTCCGTACGCGCATCTTCTTTTCGCCGCAGTAGAGCGTGATGGCGCCGGAGAGCACGTAGCCGAATTCCTCCCCCTCGTGGGGCGGGAACTCCTGGGATGCGCCCCCGGGGCCGATGCTCATCAGGATCGGCTCCATTTGGTTCTTCTGGGCGCTGGGCACCAGCCAAAGGATGCTGCCCCGCAGCGTCTCTTCCTCGGCCTTTTCAAACATATCCGCCGGGGAGAAGACGATCTTTACCTCCTCGTCCGCTTCGGAGAAGAAGGTTTTCAGGTCGCTGCCCAGGCATTCCAGCATGTTGGTCAGCGTGGCGATGGAGGGGGAAGCCAGATCGCGCTCTACCTGGGAGATGAAGCCCTTGGTCAATTCGCACCGATCCGCCATTTCCTCCTGGGTCAGGTTGCGCTGCAGCCGCAGCCTGCGAAGCTTCTCGCCGATCTTCATCATTTACAACCGCCCCTTTCACCGAGGTTTAATTCCATTAAACTTTTTGTGATCATCCGGGGTTTAGAATTACTAAACTTCGAGCACGAAAAAGATTAAACCACAAGTGGGGCTGCATGTCAATACGGTTTTTATAAAATTTTGTTGCATTTTGATGCAGATTGTGATACTATATCAATGGTCAAAGTAAGTCAATAGACTGATTCGGCCGCGAGAGAGGTGATTTTGCATGCGTTTGAGCGATACCATAGAGCAATTTATAAAGGATATGATGCAGCAGGAGCAGCAGGCGGAGATCGATCTGAAGCGCAACGAGCTGGCGGAGTATTTCCACTGCGCGCCCTCCCAGATCAATTATGTGCTGTCCACCCGGTTTACGCCCGATCACGGCTATATGACCAGCTCCCAGCGGGGCGGAGGCGGCTATATCCGCATCGTGCGGATCGTGCGCAGCGGCAGCGAGCAGCTGCGCTATCTGCTGAACGAGCGGATCGGCGAGAGCATCACCGCGGGGGAGGTGCAGGTGCTGTGCAGCCAGCTGGCGGAGCGCGGGGTGATCACCGATAAGGACGCCCAGCTGATGGCTGCCGCGGTATCCCCGGCGGCGCTGTCCGTGCCCGTGCCGGAGGCCGTCAAAAACGTGATGCGTGCAAGGATCGCTCGCAGCATGCTGCTGTGCGTGCTGCAGCAGGCGGGAAAGCGGGAAAAGGCGGAGGTGAAGCCTGATGAAGTGTGAGATCTGCGGCCGGCGGGAGGCCACGGCCACGGTCGCCATGGTTGTAAACAATAAAAAGACCGTGCATCCCCTGTGCACAACCTGCCGGGAGCGCATACAGCGGGGCGGAAGCTTTTTTACCCAGATGGTGATGCTGCAGACTATCGAGGCGCCGGAGCCGGAGCTTTGCTGCCCGGTATGCAATACCGCCTGGGCGGATATAAAGCGGCACGGCCGGGTTGGGTGCGCCCAATGCTACCAAACCTTCGCTCCCCAGCTGGAAACGTTGATGGTACGCCTGGGCGGCGAGCCCCAGCGCCAGGACCAGGCGAGCGAGGACGCCTCCGTGGATGAAAAGGAGCAAAAGCTCCGCCAGCTGCGGGAGGCCATGTTTGCCGCCGTAAACGCCGAGGAGTACGAGCGCGCGGCGCAATTGCGGGATGAAATACGGCTTCTGGAGCAGGAAGGCGGTGAGGCGGCGGAATGAAGGATTATATACTGGATGCTTCGGCGGCGCTCCTTCGCAATTATGCGGATCTGCCCTTTGACGCCGATACCAACCCCGATACCGCCAGACGCGTCAACGAGCGCGCCCTGGTGGCGCTGGAGCGATCGGGGGAGGGATACGCCTACCTGGTGACCGCCGATATGCTGGCGGACCGGCGGGAAGAGCTGGTCCGAAACCGCCTGCTCTCCCGGGACGCCCATGAATCGGTCTGCGGCGCGGCCTATCTGCGCATGGATGATCTTGTATGCGTGGAGACCTCCGGCGCGGATCACCTGCGCATCGCGGCCTATGACGCCGAGGGCGACGTCCGCCGCTGCCTGGAGCAGTGCGCCGATCTGGTGCGGGGGATGGAGGATACCGGCGTGATGGCCTACAGCGAGCGCTTTGGATTTTTGACCCGCGAGCCCTGCTATACCGGCAGCGGCATGCTTGTTTCCATGGCGCTGCATCTGCCCATGTCATCGCAGATCCAGCAGGCCGCGTCCGCGCTGCACATCAGCATGATAACGGGCGGAAACCTGCGTGTGCAGGATGGCGGCATCTGCCTGCTGGAGAACCGCGTGACCCTGGGACGGGATGGGGACGCCGTGCTGGAGCAGATGCAGGAGAGCGCCCGCAGGCTCTGCGCCCTGGAACGCAGCCTGCGCTGGAAGGCGCGGGAACGAAAGGATCTGAACGTGGCGGATAAGGCCTGGCGCGCCTATGCCACGGCCCGTTACGCGCTGAAAATCAGCCGCGAGGAGGCCCTGAAGCTGTGGAGCAGCCTGGTGCTGGGCAAGGCGGTAACGGATATGCCCTGTGAGGAACAGACGTTGGATGGGCTGTGGCGTATTGCGCATATGTCTCCGGGAAAGCTGAAGGGAGACGGCAGCCTGCATCCCGATGTGGCGCGGGCCATGCGCATCCGCGCGTTATTTGGCGGAGGAGAATAAACCGAATGGCAATTTATGTAGATTTTAACGAGCGCGCCAAGCGCATGCTGGCGCTGGCCCAAAGGGAGGCCCAGGCGATGCGGCATCCCTATGTGGGCACCGAGCATATCCTGCTGGCGCTGGTATGCGAGGCCCGGGATGATGTGCCCGATCTGCCGGAAAGCCTGAACGAGGATACCGTGCGCTCGGCCATCCGCATTTTAACCAGCCAGGGAACCGGGCTGCAAAGCCGGATGGAGCCCTCGCCCCGGGCCAAAAAGCTTTTGGAAAACAGCGAGCGGGAGGCCCAGCGGCTGGGGCATCCTTATGTGACCAGCGCCCATCTCTGGCTGGCGCTGCTCAGCGAAAGCGAGGGCGTGGCCGCCCGCATCCTGGATACCCCCGGATATGACCGGGAGCGGATGCGCAGGAGCGTTCAGGGAAAGATCCTGCGGGATCAGGGCCGCAAGCATGCCCCTGCCGATGAAAAGCAGGAGGAAAACAGCGCCCTGGCCGCCTATGGCATGAATCTGACCAGGCGCGCCCAGAAGGGCGAATTGGACCCGGTGATCGGCCGGGAAACCGAGATCGAGCGCATCATCCAGATCCTCTCCCGGCGCACCAAGAACAATCCGGTGATCATCGGCGAGCCCGGCGTGGGCAAAACCGCCGTGGCGGAGGGCCTGGCCCAGCGCATCATCGCGGGCAATATCCCGGAAACGCTGGCCGGCAAGCGGCTGATCTCCCTGGATGTGGGCGCGCTGGTGGCGGGCACAAAATTCCGCGGGGAATTTGAGGATCGGCTCAAAAACCTGATGCAGGAGATCGCCGAATCAGGCGATGTGATCCTCTTTATCGATGAATTGCAGAACATCATCGGCGCGGGCAAGGGCGAGGGGGCCATGGACGCCGCCAATATCCTGAAGCCCGCCCTGGCCCGGGGCGATCTGCAGTGCATCGGCGCCACCACCCTGGACGAGTACCGAAAGAATATCGAAAAGGACGCCGCGCTCTCCCGGCGCTTCCAGCCGGTCATGGTGGAGGAGCCCAGCGCCGACGAGGCGGTGGAGATCCTGCGCGGCCTGCGCGATAAATATGAAGCGCATCATAAGGTGCGCATCACCGACGAGGCGCTGAAAGCTGCAGTGACGCTGGCGGACCGCTATATCAGCGACCGCTATCTGCCTGATAAGGCCGTCGATCTGATGGACGAGGCGGCATCCCGGGTGCGCATCCATGCCTATACCGCGCCGCCCGATCTGAAGGAGCAGCAGCAGCGCCTGGACTGCATCCTGCGGGAAAAGCAGGAGGCCATCGATCATCAGGAATACGAGCGGGCTGCGCGCCTTCGGGACAGCGAGCACGAAGTGCGCAGCGAGATCGATGAAAAGCGCGCGGAATGGGAGAAAGACAAGCTTTCCGGGCACGACGTGGTCACCGAGGAGGATATCGCCCAGGTGGTGGCCGCCTGGACCGGCATCCCGGTCAAAAAGATGACCGAGGGCGAGAGCGAGCGCCTGATGCGCCTGGAGGAGATCCTGCACAAGCGGGTCATCGGCCAGGAGGAGGCCATCTCCGCCGTCAGCCGCGCCATCCGCCGCGCCCGGGCTGGATTGCAGGATCCCAAGCGGCCCATCGGCTCCTTCATTTTCCTGGGTCCCACCGGCGTTGGCAAAACCGAGCTGTGCCGCGCCCTGGGCGAGGCGATGTTCGGCGATGAAAACGCGCTGATCCGCCTGGATATGAGCGAGTATATGGAAAAACACACGGTATCGCGCATGGTCGGAGCGCCTCCCGGTTATATCGGGTATGATCAGGGCGGCCAGCTGACCGAGGCTGTACGCCGCAAGCCATACAGCGTGGTGCTGTTCGATGAGATCGAAAAGGCCCATCCCGATGTGTTCAATATGCTGCTGCAGATCCTGGATGACGGCCGGCTTACCGATAATAATGGCCGTGTGGTCAGCTTCCGCAACTGCGTGATCGTGATGACCAGCAACGCCGGCGCGCACGATATCAACGAGGGACGTACGCTGGGCTTTGGCGGCAGCGCCGTATCCTCCCAATATACCGAAATGAAATCCCGGGTCCTGGAGGAGCTCAAGCGCGTTTTCCGCCCCGAATTCCTGAATCGCGTGGATGAGACCGTGGTGTTCCATGCCCTGACGCCGGAGGAGATCCAGCAGATCGCGGCGCTGATGATGAGCGATATGAAAAAACGTTTGCAGGAGCGCGGCGTAACGCTGGAATATGATCCCGAAGCGGTGGCCGTGCTGGCCCGCGCCGGGTATGATCAGAAATTTGGCGCGCGTCCCCTGCGCCGCGCCATCCAGCGCCGGGTGGAGGATGCGCTCAGCGAGGAGCTGATCGCCGGACGGCTCAAGCTGGGGGACTGCATCCGCATTTCCGCCCAGCAGGACGAGCTGACATTTATAAAGGTATAAGGAACAAACAAACACTTTGGGCCGGGAGCACAGCGCTTCCGGCCTTTTGCATAGATGCGCTTCCGCTCGCATAGCAATGGATAAAAAAGGCTGTGTTGGGAGGGTGAATGTGAGCGCTGCGCTGTTTTTGATGATCGTCTGCGGGGTGATTTACGCCGCGTGCACCGGGCGCATCGCCGCGGTGGAGCAGGCGGTGCTGGAGGCCGGGCAGGAGGCGGCGCGGACCGCCTGGAGGCTGGCGGGCGGATTCGCATTCTTTGGCGGCGTCATCGGCATACTGGAAAAAGCCGGGGCGGTGCGCGGCCTGGTGCGCATGATCCGCCGCCCGCTGCGCGCGCTTTTTGGGCGGGATACGGGGCAGGAGGCGCTGGAGGCGATCTCGCTGAACCTGTCCGCCAATATGCTGGGCCTGGGCAACGCGGCCACCCCCATGGGCATGCGCGCCGCCAGGCTGCTGAGCGCGGAGGGAGGCGGTCAGCCCTCCGCTGCGCTGTGCCTGCTGCTGGTGATCAACGCCACCTCCGTGCAGCTGATGCCCACCGGCGTGATCGCGCTGCGCAGCGCCGCGGGGAGCGCTATGCCCGCCGCCATCCTCTGGCCCAGCCTGATCGCCAGCGCAGCGTCCACCGGCGTGGGCGTGCTGCTGTGCAAGCTGCTGGAGCGCGGCGGGAGATGATCGTCTGGCTGATACTGGGGGCGGCTGTCATGGGCTTCCTCCGGCGCGTGGATCTCTATGACGCTTTTTCCGAAGGGGCAAAGGAGGGACTGAAGAGCGCCGTTCGCATCATTCCCGGCCTGGCGGCCATCCTGACAGCGCTCAGAATCCTGCAGGCCAGCGGGCTGATGGAGGCGCTCCAGCGGCTGCTTGTGCCCTTGGCGGAGGCATTGGGGCTGCCCGGCGGAGCGGCGCCGCTGCTGCTGATCCGCCCGCTGTCCGGATCGGCCTCGCTGGCTGTGCTGGAGGATATCCTGAAAAGGTTCGGACCGGACAGCGTCACCGGCCTGGCGGCCAGCGCCATGATGGGCTCCGGCGAGACCGTGCTGTATACCTGCGCAGTGTATCTTTCGGCGGCGGGCATCCGCAGGACCCGGTATGTGATCCCGGTATCGCTGGCCGGGTGGCTGGCGGGCTGCGCGGTGGTGGGCTTGTTTTTTCGCTGACCTGCGCTTGACAGACCGGCGCGGACTGCTATAATGAAATAAGAAATACGAACGCAAGAGGTGTGCCATGTACAGATATTCCGTCCGCGTGCCGCAGCATGTGCCGCGCATCACGCTGGGAGTCTATGTACGGCGCGCCTTTTGCCTGCTGCCGGAGCATGCGCTGCGCGACGCCTTTTCCCAGCGGGATATAAAAATGGATGGCGTGCGCTGCGGCCGGGAGGAGCAGGTGCGGCCGGGCAGCGAAGTGGCGGTCTATACGCCCTATGAAGCCCGGCTGCCTGTGGCCTATGAGGACGCGCATGTATTGGCGCTGGACAAGCCCGCCGGCATGAGCTGCGACGCGGATGGCTACGGCAGCATGACGGCGGAGGATTGGGCGGCGTTTTACGCCAGGGACGCCTTTGCGCCCCGGCTGTGCCATCGCCTGGATACGCCCACCAGCGGCCTGCTGCTGCTGGCCAAGGACGATCTCGCCTATCAGGCGCTGGTGGAAATGCTCGCCCGGCATACGTGTGATAAAACCTATGAATGTCTGGTGCGCGGCACGCCCAAGCCTGCTGAAGCGCGGCTGCAGGCCTGGTGGACCAAGGATGCCCTTCATAGCCGCGTGCGCGTGGCCGATCGGCAGACGCCGGAATCGAAGCCCATCGAAACGGCATACCGGGTCATGCGCCCCGGGGAGGCTTCCCTGCTGCGCGTCACGCTGTATACAGGGCGCACCCATCAGATCCGCGCGCATATGGCCCATCTGGGGCATCCGGTGCTGGGGGACGATCTGTACGGGGATCGGGCCTTCAACCGCGCCTGCGGCGCCGGCGCGCTGATGCTGCGCTCGCTGTCCATCCGCATCGATACCGGCGGCGCGCTGCCCGGGCTGGATGGGCAAACGCTGTCCGTGCCCTCGCGGCTGGAGGAAAAATACAAAAGCATTTTAAACCGCAAGAGAGGCAATCCATGACCGAACACTTTGGCCCCATCCGCATGATCGCGTCCGATATGGACGGCACCCTGCTGCGCAACGACGGCACGGTGAGCGAAAGGACGGCGGCGGCGATCCATGCGGCCCAAGCCCGGGGCGTTCTGTTTGCCGTATGCAGCGGCCGGTACCCGGAGTATGCCGATGCGCCACTGCGTGCGGCGGCCATCCGCTGCCTGATCAGCGGCAACAACGGCGTGACCATCTGGGACGCCGCGACCGATACCGTGCTCAGCGATCATGCCATCGATCCCGCGGCGGCCCGGGCGGTGCGCCAGGCGGCGGATCGCTATGGCCTGCCCTATATCGTTTATGGCCGAAAAACGGTGACGGCCAACGGCCCGGAGGCGCTGCGCATCGCCCGGGGCAGCCTGGGGGATCGGCTGGAAGCGGAATATGGCGTCCATTTTAGCGCGGGGGAGGACGCGGTCCGGGATGCGCTGACGGCTCCCGTCAACAAGTTATATTTTTATGATTATCGGCTGCCGGAGGATCAAAAGGAAAGCCTGCTGCGGGAATTCGCGGCCATTCCGAACATTGCGGTGACTTCCTCAGGCATGGTCAACGCGGAGGTGATCCCCGCTGGCTGCGATAAGGCGGGCGGCGTGGTGGAAATGGCGCGGCTGCTTGGCATCGATATGCGGCAGGTAATGACCGTGGGCGATTATGAAAACGACGTGCCCATGCTGCGCGCCGCCGGCCTGGGGGTGGCCATGGGCAATTCCGGCGAGGCCATCAAGCGCTGCGCCATGCGCGTGACGGCCACCAACGAGGAGGATGGCTTGGCCCAGGCCATCGAGAACTACGTGCTGAATCGCTGAAGGAGGGATATGCATGCAGCTGTACTGTCCGCGCTGTTCATTGGTGTTTAGCGGCAATTATTGCCCGAATTGCGGCGGCAAGCGGTTCCGCGAGCCGGAGGATGAAGATCTCTGCTTCCTGGTGGAAAAGGGACAGATCTGGTGCGATATGCTGGCCGACGTGCTCAAGCAGCACGGCATTCCCTGCATCGCCAAGGGCAGGCTGGGCGCAGGCCTGGCCATGCAGGTGGGCAGCTTTCTGGAGACCCAGCGCGTCTATGTGTCCTATGCTGATCTGAAGGAAGCCGCGGAGATCGTGGAGGAGCTTTTCGGATCGGAGCAGGAAGAAAACGACTTCAACGTATGATATCAATACTTATTTAAGATATTCCTATAAACTGGAACTTGGAGGGAAAGGGGATGTTGGGCTTCCGCAGCCCAGTCCGGGGCCTTCCGGCCCGCTCTCGCTAAAAATGATCCACTGGATCATTTTTCGGGCGCTGCGGGCCCTCTGGACTCCCAGCGGACGAACCAGCTTGAATTAAAAACCAGGCTTGTTTCCGCCAGCTTGGTTAAGT
>CADAHU010000038.1 GCA_902787835.1 uncultured Eubacteriales bacterium | reverse complement strand
TAAAACAAGCGAGCTTGTTTTTCGGTAATTTTCAGGCTTTTCCCTGTGCGCTTTGCGCACAGGTCGGCAGCGAAGCTGCCTGCCCGGGAGCGGTGGACGACGTTAAAGCCTGTTGGCGAAAAGACCCGCAACGGGAGCGGCGACAAACGCAGCCTCTTTCGGTTCCTTTCTGGGCTCCAGAAAGGAACGCTCCCGTCCGTCCTCCCCGTTTGCCTATTTCAGTTTTCCGAAGCGTTTTGCCCGGGTGAAAGTAAAAAACAGAAGAATATGCTAAAAGGGTTGACAGCACACAAGCAGCCATGATATACTATATGCGAATCTTACATTAACGTTAATGTTATCGTTCAGGTTGACCAAATAATACATGACCGCACGGGATGAAAGCTTCTCCTCGCCACAGAAAGGGGAAAAAAATTGAAACCGTTTATTGAACAGCGCGCCGATCCCTATATCCTGCGGAAGGATGGCTGGTATTATTTTACCGCCTCCGTGCCGGCCTTCGACCGGGTGGTGCTGCGCAAGGCCCGCACCCTGCGGGAGCTGCCCGACGCGCCGGAAAAGGTGATCTGGCTCCGCCACGCCGAGGGACCCATGAGCTGCAACATCTGGGCTCCGGAGATCCACTTTGTGGACGGAAAATGGTATATCTATTTTGCCGCTGCCCGGGAGGATGCCGACGCAAGCGGCTGCTATGATCACCGGATCTACGCCCTGGAAAACGAAAACGCCGACCCCATGGAGGGCTGCTTTGTGGAGAAGGGCCGGATCGATACGGGCTGGGAGAGCTTCTCCCTGGATTCCACCACGGCGGTGTTTGAAGGCAAGCGCTATTTTATCTGGGCCCAGCGGGAGCGGGAGATTCCCGGCAACAGCAACCTGTACATCGCGGAGATGAAAAACGCCCTGGAGCTCAAACTGCCCGCCGTTCGGCTGAGTATCCCGGAATACGATTGGGAATGCCAGGGCTTCCTGGTCAACGAGGGGCCCTCCTGCCTGATCCATCAGGGCAATCTGTACCTGACCTATTCGGCCAGCGCCACCGACGAGCGCTACGCCATGGGGCTGCTGACGCTGCCCCGCGGGGCCGATCCCCTGAACGCCGCCGCCTGGCGCAAATCGCCCGTGCCCGTCATGGTATCGGAGCCGCAAAACGGCCTGTACGGCCCGGGGCACAACTCCTTTACCGTGGATGAAACGGGGGCCGATCTGCTGGTTTTCCACGCGCGGCCCTATCCGGGCTTCCACGGCACGGCGCTCAGCGATCCCAACCGCCATTGCTTCCTGCGGCCCGTGGCTTACAACGACGCCGGGGAGCCGGTATTCCAAACGAAAGAATAACTGTCAAAGGAGAAATCTTCCCATGAAAAAAGCCACCATGATCCTGGATCGGGATTTTGCCATCGGGGCCATTGACCCCCGCATGTACGGCTCCTTTATCGAGCACCTGGGCCGCGCCGTGTACGGCGGCATCTATGAGCCCGGCCATCCCACCGCCGATGAAAACGGCTTCCGCCAGGACGTGATCGATATGGTGCGCAAGCTGAACATCCCCATCGTGCGCTATCCCGGCGGCAACTTCGTTTCCGGCTTCAACTGGGAGGATTCCATCGGCCCCCGGGCCCAGCGGCCGAAGCGGCTGGATCTGGCCTGGGGCACCACCGAGACCAACGAGGTGGGCCTGCACGAGTTTGCGGATTGGGCCAAAAAGGCCAATACCCAGGTGATGTACGCCGTCAACCTGGGCACCCGCGGCGCGGACGCCGCCCGCAACGTGGTGGAATACGCCAACCACAAGGGCGGCAGCTACTGGAGCGATCTGCGCGTCAAAAACGGCGCGAAGGATCCCTTCAACATCCGGCTGTGGTGCCTGGGCAACGAGATGGACGGCCCCTGGCAGATGGGCCACAAGACCGCCTATGAGTATGGCCGCGCCGCCAACGAGGCCGCCAAGATGATGAAATGGGTGGATCCCTCCATCGAGCTGGTGGCCTGCGGCTCCGCCGCCCACGATATGCCCACCTACGGCGCCTGGGAATACGATATGCTGATGGAGTGCTACGAGAACGTGGATTACGTTTCCCTGCACCGCTATTACGGCAACCCCACCGGCGATACCCCCGGCTTCCTGGCCCGCAGCATGGATCTGGACGACTTCATTAAAGAAGTGGTGTCCATCTGCGACGCCGTGGGCGGCCGCAAGCACGCCAAAAAGAAGCTGAACCTCTCCTTTGACGAATGGAACGTGTGGTATCACTCCAACGAGCAGGACAAGGAAGTGCTCAAGGCCGATAAATGGGGCCGGGCGCTGCCGCTGCTGGAGGACGTGTACAACTTTGAGGACGCGCTGCTGGCCGGCGCCATCCTGATCACCTTCCTGAAGAACGCCGACCGCGTCAAGGTGGCCTGCCTGGCCCAGCTGGTCAACGTGATCGCCCCCATCATGACCCGCAACGGCGGCGGCGTATGGGCGCAGACCATTTTCTATCCCATGATGCACGCCAGCGCCTACGGCCGGGGCACGGCCCTCAGGCCCGTCATCTCCGCTCCGGTGTACGATTGCAAGGATTATGAAAAGGTGCCGCTGATGGACGCCGCGGCCACCCTGGGCGACGACGGCAGCGTGACGGTGTTCGCCGTGAACCGCGACCTGACCGAGGATATCCAGCTGGAATGCGACCTGCGCGCCTTCGGCGATCTGAAGCCGCTGGAACACATCGTGCTGCACCACGACGACGTGAAGGCCGTGAACACCGAGGCGAACCCCTTTGAGGTTGCCCCCGCGCAGGGCGAGGCCGCCCGGATGGACGGCGGCAAAATGACGGTGAAGCTGCCGGCCCTCTCCTGGAACGTGATAAGGCTTGGCAAAGAATAAACAGACAGAGGGTGCGGTATGAAAGGTTTGCGCAGAATGGCGATGCTGCTGTCGGCGGTCTGCCTGCTGGGCGCGGCCCAGGCGGAGGCGATCGATTGGCCCGTTCCAAAGTTCAAAGAGGTATCGGTGCATGATCCCTCCGTGATCCGGGCGGAGGACGGCACCTATTATATCTTTGGCAGCCATATGGCGGCGGCCAAAAGCGCCGATCTGATCCAGTGGAAAATGATCTCCACCGACGCGGGCCGCGGCTGCACGCTGGTGGAAAACGTGCAGGAGCAGATGCAGGAGGCGCTTGCGTACGCCCAGACCACCACCTTCTGGGCGCCGGACGTGCAGCGGCTGAACGACGGCAGGTATTACCTGTACTACTGCACGTGCCGGGGCGACAGCCCGCTATCCATGCTGGGCGTGGCGGTGAGCGACAGCCCGGAGGGGCCCTATGAAAACCTGGGCGTTTTCCTCAAGAGCGGCTATCCCGGATACGACGCCGCCAGGCTGCCCAACGTGGTGGATCCCTGCGTTTTCTTTGATAAAGCGGGCAAATTGTGGATGGTGTACGGCAGCTATTCCGGCGGCATCTACATCCTGGAGATGAACCCCGATACCGGCTTCCCGCTGGAGGGCCAGGGCTACGGCAAAAAGCTGCTGGGCAAAAACCATGCCCGCATCGAGGGGCCCTACATCCTCTACAGCCCCGATACCGATTATTATTACCTGTTTCTCTCCTTCGGCGGCCTGGAAGCAAACGACGGCTACAACATCAGGGTTTGCCGCAGCCGCAATCCCGACGGCCCCTACGAGGATGCCCTGGGTCAGGATATGATCAACTGCGGCGGCCGGCCCGGCACCTTCTTCAACGATCCCGATTACGAGGGCTACGGCGTCAAGCTGCTGGGCGGCTACTGCTTTGAAAGCATGGAGGGCGATACCAACCAGTTCCGGCTGGCCTACCGCTCCCCCGGCCACAACTCCGCCTATTATGATGAAGAAACGGGCCGGTATTACCTGGTTTTCCATACCCGGTTCGCCGGCAGCGGCGAGAGCTTCAAGGTGCGGGTGCACCAGATGTACATGAACGCGGACGGCTGGCCCGTGGTGATGCCCCAGCGCTACGCCGGGGAGCAGCGGCAGACGCCCGCCGCCGGCCAGCAGACCGGGCTGTACAAGGTGATCCTGCACGGGCGGGATATCAACAAGACCGAGCACGCAAGCCAGCTGATCACGCTGCAGGCCGACGGCACGGTAACGGGTGATCTGACCGGCGAATGGTCCTGCGAAGCCGACGGAACCTTCCGCTGCCGGCTGGCGGATACCGAGTATACCGGCGTGATGGCTCTGGCGCTGGACAGCAAGGAAAGCGTTTGGGTTCCCTGCTTCACTGCCCTGGACCAAAGCGGCGCGGCCCTGTGGGGCACGCACGCGGCACACGAAAACTGACACGGAGGCGAACTGCATGAAAAAAGACCTGTTCCGGTGGGTAGCCATCCTGTTGGCGCTGTGCTGCCTGCCATGCGCCTTGGCGGAGGACGGCGCGCCATCCGATTGGATGATGTTCGCCAGCCGTACCGAAGCCTATTACAGCGACGCCGCAAAGGGCTACACGCTGCCGCCCTATGCCGGCGAGGCCCTCTCTGTCCCGGTGCAAAAACGTCTGGAAACGGGCGACGGGGCGGAAATCGCCTTCTCCGTGCCGGAGGACGGGCTGTATCAGCTGTGGTTCAGCTATTACACGGAGACGCAGAGCGCCCTGCCCAGCGAGATGACCGTCACGGTGGATGGGCAGATCCCCTTCTACGAGCTGCGTCGCGTAAAGCTCAAGAGCCTGTGGCAGGATGACGGCGTGTTCCCGCTGGACCGCTACGGCAACGAGATCGCCACCACGCCCACCGCCCAGCGCGTGCTGCTGGAGGCGGGCATCACGGACAGCGCCGGGTGGACCGATACCCCCTTCCTGTTTGAGCTGACCGCGGGCGAGCACACCCTGGCGCTGGATATGCAGGAGGGCGCGGTGACCATCGAGGCGCTCTCCATCCGCGGGCAGGAAACCGCCGCGGAATACGCGGGCCAGCCCGCCGCGGGCGACGCGCTGATCGTCATCGAGGGCGAGCGCATCGACAGCCGCAACAAATCCAGCATCCGCGCCGCTGGCGAATTCGATCCCGGCCTGACGCCCTACGAGACCGAGCACCGCAAAATGAACTTCCTGGACGGCGCGTCCTTCGATTCCGCCGGGGACGAGGTGACCTGGCGCTTCACCGCCGAGCGGGAGGGCTGGTATCAGCTGGGCTTCCGCTACCGGCAGAACGTAAAGACCGATTTCCCGGTGTTTGCCGACGCGCTGATCGACGGCAGCCTGCCCAGCGCCAAGGCCCGGCAGATCCCCTTCGATTACGCCGCCTCCTTTGATACCGCCCAGGTAAAGGACGATGCGGGCGCGGCGCAGACCTTCTTCCTCACCGCCGGGGAGCACACCCTGACCCTGCGGCTCAACGGCGCGATCCTGCTGCCCGTATACGAGACCATCAACCGCGTATTGGGCGAGATCAACGGCCTGAGCCTGGAGGTGGTGCGGCTGACCGGCGGCGTGACCACCGACCGGTACCGCGATTACGAGCTGCTGACCTACATCCCCAACCTGGTGGAGATCTTAAACGGCTGGGCCGAGGAGCTGGACGCCGCGGTGGAGGGCATGAAGGGCTTCTCCTCCACGGGCTCCGGCAGCGCCTTCAGCAACCTGACCCTGGCGGCCGATCAGCTGCGCCGCCTGGCGCTCAAGCCCGAGGATCTGCCCCGCCGCCTGAGCGAGCTTTCCACCGGCAGCAACAGCGCCTCCCGCATGCTGGCGCAGCAGCTGCAGGACATCGCCCAGAACGACCTGTCCATCGATCAGATCTGCTTCTATCAGCAGGATGCCAAGCTGCCCGAGGGCGTCTCCTTCCTGACCGGCGCGGCCAAGAGCGTGGAGCGCTTTGTCACCTCCTTCGGCAGCCAGGATTACGCCGCAGGCACCGGCAAGGACGGCCACCTGCAGGTGTGGATGGGCCGCAGCCGCCAGTATCTGGAGATCGTGCAGAACATGGTGGATTCCATGTTCACCCCGGAAACGGGCATCGAGGTTGACCTTTCCATCATGCCGGACGCCAACAAGCTGGTGCTGGCCAACGCCGCGGGCACCGCGCCCGACGTGGTGCTCAGCCTGCAGTACGTGGTGCCCAGCTACCTGAACATCCGCGGCGCGCTGTACGACCTGACCCAGTTCCCCGATTTTCCGGAGATCGCCCAGCGCTTCTCCTCCGGCCTGTTTATCCCCTACACCCTGGGCCAGGGCATATACGCCATGCCGGAGACCGTCAACTTCTGGGTGCAGTTCTACCGCAAGGATATCCTGGGCGCGCTGAACATCGGGGTGCCCGATAACCTGGAGCAGGTCAAGATGATCCTGCCGGAGCTGCAGCGCCGCAACATGAACTACTACTTCCCCACCGCGGGCATGGTGGGCATGAAGGTGTTCCCCGGCACCCTGCCGCTGATATTGCAGAGCGGCGGCAGCATATACGGCGACACCATCGGCGATACCACCCTGGACAGCGAGGAAAGCCTGCGGGGCTTCCGCGAGATGACCGAGCTGTTTACCGTGTACAACATGCCCACCGACGTGCCCTCCCCGGGCTTCTACCAGCAGTTCCGCGACGGCACGCTGCCCATCGGCATTGCGGACCTGGCCACCTATAACCTGCTGCTCAACGCCGCGCCCGAGCTGGACGGCATGTGGGATATATCGCTGTTCCCCGGCCTGATCGACGAAAATTCCGGCGAGGTGCTGCGGTGGACCACCGGCGGCGCGGAGACCATGGCCATCCTGTCCCAGACCGATATGCCCGAGGAGGCCTGGACCTTCCTCAAATGGTGGTCCAGCGCCGAGGTGCAGTCCGCCTTCGGCAACCTGCTGCAGTCCACCTACGGCAGCGAGTACATCTGGCCCACGGCCAACCGCGAAGCCTTTGAGAGCCTGCCCCTCAAATCCGCCCACAAAAAGACCATCCTGGCGCAGATGGAATGGATGACCGAAGCGCCCTGGGTGCTGGGCACCTACATGCTGGAGCGCGAACTGAGCAACGCCTTTATCGCGGTCTCCGTGGACGGCACCGACGCCCGCCGCGCCCTGGATACCGCCGTAAAGCGCATCAACCGCGAAACCTACCGCAAGCTGGAGGAATTCGGCTACTGGCGGGACGGCGTGATGCTCCGGGAGTTCCCCACCCCCAGCGCCGACGTTGTGGAAGAGCTGATCCGACAATATAACGAAGGGAAGGAGGCGGAAAAATGATCACCAAACGCAGAACGCCGTACCTTTTCCTGCTGCCCTATCTGGTTTTGTTCACGGTCTTTATCATCATCCCCACGGTGATGGCCATCGGCCTGAGCTTCACCAACTACAACGCCGTGCAGACGCCGCAGTTTGTGGGCCTGACCAACTACATCAACCTGCTGACGCAGGATACCATCTTCCTGCAGTATGTGCTGCCCAACACCATCCTCTTCAGCCTGGTGGTGGGGCCGGTGGGCTACATGCTGGCCTTCTTCCTGGCCTGGTCGCTGAGCCAGCTGACCAAACTGCCCCGCACCATCCTGGCGCTGATCCTGTACAGCCCCAGCATGACTCTGGGCGTGGCCATGACGGTCATGTGGCGCGTGGTGTTTCTGGGCAACCAGAGCGGCATCGCCAACTACGTGCTGACCCAGCTGGGCGTGATCACCGAGCCCATCATCTGGATGTTCAACACCACCTACATCATGCCCATCGTGATCATCGTGGCCCTGTGGGGCAGCATGGGCGTGGGCTTTCTGGCCATGCTGGCCGGCTTGCTGGATGTGAACCCGGAGCTGTATGAGGCCGCCGCCATCGACGGCGTGCGCAACCGCTTCCAGGAAGTGTTCTACATCACCATCCCCAGCATGAAGCCGCAGATGCTCTTCGGCGCGGTCATGAGCATCGTAAACGCCTTCCAGGCGGGCAACATCGGCGTGATGCTCACCGGCTCCAACCCCACGCCCCAGTACGCGGCCCAGCTGATGGTCAACCACATCGAGGATTACGGCTTCACCCGCTACGAGATGGGCTACGCCGCCGCCGTATCGGTGGGCCTGCTGGCGCTGATCTACGCTTTCTCTCACGTGGCGCGCATGCTCTTTGCGGAAAAAGATTAGGAAAGGGGGAATTCAGGAATGGCAGCCATCGGCGGAACCCGGGTCAACCCGAAAAAATTCCACAAGAACCAGATCCCGTTTTATCTGTACCTGATCCCCATCGCGGCCTTCATGGGCCTGCCCATCCTGTATATCATCAACCACGCCTTCAAGCCCATGGATGAGCTGTTTGCCTTCCCGCCCAAATTCTTCGTATCCCATCCCTCGCTGATCAACTTCCAAAACCTGTTCCAGGCGGCGGGCACCTCCTCCATACCGCTGAGCCGGTATATCTTCAACAGCCTGCTGGTCACCGTGGCGGTGGTGTTCCTGAGCGTGCTGATCAGCACCATGGCGGCCTTTGCGCTGAGCAAGATGCACTTCAAGTTCAAGAACACCATCTTTGAAATCAACAACCTGGCGCTGATGTTCGTGGCCACGGCGGTGACGATCCCCCGCTACCTGACCATCTCCAGCGTGGGCATCCTGGATACCTACTGGGCGCACATCCTGCCCCAGATCGCCATGCCCGTCTGCCTGTTCCTGATCAAGCAGTTTGTGGACGGCGTGCCCAACTCGCTGATCGAGGCGGCGCAGCTGGAGGGCGCGGGCAGCTTCAAGGTATACCGCAAGATCATCCTGCCGCTGATCAAGCCGGCCATCGCCACCGGCGCCATCCTGGTGTTCCAGAACGTGTGGAACAACATTGAAACCTCCAGCCTGTTCACCTCCTCCGAGGGCGTGCGCACGCTGGCCTTCTACATGAACACCCTCAGCACCGCCGGCACAGTGCAGGGCCAGGGCATGGCCGCCGCCGCCGCGCTGATCATGTTCATCCCCAACCTGCTGCTGTTTGTCGTCATGCAGTCCAGCGTGATGAACACCATGGCCCACAGCGGCCTCAAGTAAGGGGGGAGGATGCAGATGAAAAAACGGATCGCATATCTCCTGCTGGCGGCGCTGCTGGTGCTGAGCATCTGCCCCAGCGCCCTGGCCGGCATGCCCTACAAGACCTTCACCCTGGGCGTCAACAAGGAGCTGGTGGAAACCCAGACGGCCTACGAGCCCGTGCGCTCCATGATCCGCTTCGGCGAGGAAACGCTGAAGAACCCCCAGGACCTGCGCATGGGCCCCGACGGCAACCTGTACATCGCCGATACCGGCAACAAGCGCATCCTGGTGGTATCCCCACAGGGCGAACTGATCCGCGAGATCAAGGATAAAAAGAACTTCAAGACCCCCAGCGGCGTCAACGTGGACGCCTCCGGCAACATCTACGTGGCCGATGAAAGCGCCCGCGCCGTGCTGGTGTACTCCCCGGAGGGGACGCTGATCCGCAGCTGGGAGAAGCCCACCCATCCCCTGTTCGGCGAGACCGCGCCCTACAAGCCCCGCAAGGTGGTCATCGACAAGCGCGGCAACCTGTACATCTGCTCCAAGGGCAACACCAACGGCATCGTGCAGATCTCGCCGGCGGGCGAGGGCGAATTCCTGGGCTACTACGGCGCCAACCAATCCAGCGTGACGCTGCTCACCGCCCTGAAAAAGGCCGTGTTCACCGACGAGCAGCTCTCCTCCATGGCGGGCATCATCCCCATCAGCGTGGAGAACCTCTGCATCGATGGAAAAGGCATGGTTTACGCCGTATCCCAGACCAACGACGAGCGCAGCCTGCGCCGCCTGAACGTGGCGGGCCGCAACACCCTGACCCCCGATTACTGGACCGAACTGACCACCGCCGTGGCCGTCACCGAGCAGGGCTCGGTGTTCACCGCCAACGCCAACGGCCGCATTGTGGAATACACCGCCGAGGGCGATATGCTGTTTGTGTTCGGCGCCTTCGACAGCGGCGATCAGCGCATCGGCACCTTCAAGAGCATATCGGGCATGGTGGTGGACAACGAATACCGCCTGTACGTATTGGATTCGGTGCTGGGCAGCATCCAGGTGCTGGAACCCACCGAGTTCACCACCCTGGTGCACCAGGCGTTCACCCTGTTCCAGGACGGCCGCTACGCCGAGAGCAAGGTGCCCTGGACCGAAGTGCAGCGCATGAACAGCCTGTTCACCTACGCCAACACCGGCATGGGCGAGGCGCTGTACCGCGAGGGCGAATTCTCCGAGGCGCTGCAGAACTTCCGCAACAGCGGCAACCGCTCCGGCTACTCCGACGCCTATTGGGAGCTGCGCTCCAACTGGCTGCACACCCACGTGGGCCTGATCCTGATCGTGCTGGTGGCGGCGGTGGCCGCGGTGCAGATCCTGAAGGCCGTCAACCGCAAAACCGGCGTGCTGCAGCCCGTAACCCGGGCAAAGACCCGCGTGCTCTCCGCCCGGGCCGTCAGCCAGCCGGGCTGGGCCTTCCACATGCTCAAGAACCCCTACGACTGCTGCTACGGCATCAAGCACGAGGGGCGGGCCGGCTGGTGGAGCGCCATCGTCATCCTGCTGCTGTACTTCCTGCTCAGCGTGATCAGCAAGTACTTCAGCGGCTTCCTGTTCAAGAACGTGCAGGAAGGGCAGTTTGAGGTGCTCAACGATTTTATCACCTTCTTCGGCGCCTGGCTGCTGCTGGTGATCTGCTGCTACCTGGTGTGCACCATCAAGGACGGCGAGGCCAGCTTCCGGGATCTGTTCATCGGCAGCGCCTACATCCTGGCGCCCATGCTGGTGTTTCTGCCCATCCGCATCGTGCTGACCAACGTGCTGACCTACAACGAATCCTTCTTTATCACGCTGATCGACGTGATCAGCTACGGCTGGACGGGCCTGCTGATCCTGCTGATGATCATGTACCTGAACGACTATTCCTTCAAGCGCACGATTTCCATCGTGATCCTTACGCTGTTTACCGTGCTGGTCGCCGTGGCGCTGCTGTTTGTGGTCTATGTGCTGATCGTGCAGCTGGTCAGCTTCCTTTCGGGAATCTACGGAGAGGTGGTGTATCGCTTTGTCAGAAGGACGTAAGGCGCTTTGCCTGCTGCTGACGCTGTGTCTGGCGATGCTCTGCGCCTGGTCCATGGCCGAGGAAGCGGCCGTGCCCGAGGGCTACGAGCAGATCGCCGAAAACAGCCGGTTCACCCTGTACCTGCGCCGAGATACCCTGGCGGTGATCGTGCAGTCCAAATCCACCGGCAAAATGCTGTATTCCACCGTGCAGAACCCCGGGGAGATGAAGGACAACGCCACCTGGAAGGGCTTTTACCAGAGCGGCATCGTGATGGAATACCTGGACGGGGTCAAGACCATCCCCCTGCAGGCCGATTTTATCAACACCAAAAACCAGGTGGATGTGACGCTGACCGGCGATGGATACATCGCCAGGGTGTCCTACCCCGATATCGGCATCAGCTACGAGGCCACGCTGAAGATGGACGAATTGGGCTTCAGCGTATCCATCCCGCGGTCCTCCATCGTGGAGGAAATGGCCGATTCCTACGCCGTGGCCAGCTTCTACGTGTATCCCTTCATGGGATACAGCTACCTGGGCCAGGATACGGGCTATATGATCATCCCCGACGGCCAGGGCGCCATCATATCGCTGCAGGACAACGAGGAGCGCTTCGCCTCCCCCTTTGACCGCCCCGTGTACGGCACCAACATCGGCGTGGAGACCAGCGTATACAGCGACTGGAGCAAGGACGCCGAGCAGGTGATCCTGCCCGCCTTCGGCATGGTGCACGAGGACGACGGCCTGGCCGTGCTGGGCTTCATCGAAAACGGCGACGCCGCCGCGCGCATCATGGCTTACCCCAACGGCGTGCGCATGAAGTTCGACTGGGTGTGCGCCAAGTACCTCTACCGGCTGGTCTACTCCCAGCCCACCGGCCCCAACTCCTCCACCATCAGCATGCGCACCGAGCATGCCCGGGATATCGATATCCAGCAGCAGTTCCTGCTGGAGGAGGGCGAAACCGCCAGCTACGCGGGCCTGGCCTGCGCCCTGCGCCAGTACATGACCGAGAAGGGTTACTTTGGCGAGGCGGACACCACCGATTTTGATATCGCGGTGGATTTCCTGGGCGCGGAGACCGAAAACTACGTGCTGGGCAAAAAGAGCGTGCCCATGACCACCTTTGCCCAGGCCGCGGAGATCCTGGAGGATCTGGCCGGGCGCGGGGTGAAGGGCATCAGCGTTACCTGCCGCGGCTGGCAGGAGGGCGGGCTCAGCGGCGCGCTGCCCACCGACGCCTATGATCCCGCGGGCAGCCTGGGCGGCGACGGCGGCTTCAAGCAGCTGGCGCGCACCGCCGCAGACCTGGGCAACCGCCTGTCGCTGGAAGCGGATTTCCTGCACCTGAACACCGAGACCCACCCGCTGCTGTTCTACTCCAGCTTCAAGATGATCACATCCCAGACCTGGAGCCGTCCCACCTTCGGCAGGGTGTACGATACCATGTACTGCCTGTCGCCCAAAAAGACGCTGGAGATCGGCCGGGACACCGTGGAGCAGATGGCAAAGCATCAGGTGCCCGGGGTATCGCTGACGGGCATCACATCGCTGATGAGCGATTACTACGAGAGCAGCCATTACCAGGACAGCACCGCCATGATGGGCCAGTATGAAGCGCTGGTGCGGGAAACCGCTGACCGCATGGAGGTATCGCTGGACAAGGCCAACTGCTACCTGTGGCGCTACGCCGCGGCGCTCCGTCAGATGCCCATCGCCGGCTCCGATTACAGCTACGTAAAGCGCGATATCCCCTTCCTGGCCATCGCGCTGAGCGGCAAAATCCCCTACTATACCGAGTACGCCAACTTCCAGGCCAATACCCACCGTTACTTCCTGCATCTGGTGGAGCAGGGCACCCGGCCCTCCTTCCTGCTGACGGCGGAGGACCCCATCAGCCTGCAGAACACCAACAGCAACGACGTGTACTCCTCCCGGTACGAGCTGTACCAGGAGATGATCCCCCAGTGGTACGAGGAGCTGCGCGCGCTGCATGATCAGCTGGGCCGCGCCCAGATCACCGACCACGTATACGCCGGCGATATGGTGCGGGTCACCTGGTCCAACGGCGTTCAGGTGTACCTGAACTTTGGCGCAAGCGAGGGTGAAATGGACGGAATTGTGCTGGAAAAAGGCGCGTATAAGGTGGTGAAGCAGCCGTGAGCAAACAAAAACGCAATCCGCACGACAAGCGCCGCCTGACCAAGAGGACGCTGCGGGAATGGGGCTTCGGCTACCTGTTCATCGCGCCCTGGATCGTGGGCGTAAGCATCTTCTTCCTGTACGCCATGGTGCAGAGCCTGCGCTTCTCCTTCTCCCGGGTGGAGCTTTCCAACGGCGTCATATTGCACCCGCTGGAGAACGGCATCTTTGAGAACTTTGTCAAGGTGTTTACCACCGACGTCAACTTCCCCGGCATCCTGGCCAACTTTGGCGTGGGGCTGGTGCTGCAGCTGCCGGTGATCATCGCCTTCAGCCTGATCATCGCCCTGCTGCTCAACAGCAAGATCCGCTGCCGCAGCCTGTTCCGCATGATCTTCTTCCTGCCGGTGATCATCGCCACCGGCCCGGTAATGAGCCAGCTGACCGCCCAGGGCGTATCCAGCGTGCCCATGGTGAGCCAGAACGCGCTGCTGAGCGTGCTGGATGGCCTGCCGGAGTTTATCTACACGCCCATCAACAACCTCTTTTCCTCGCTGATCATGATCCTGTGGAACTCGGGCATCCAGATCCTGATCTTCCTGGCCGGGCTGCAGAAGGTATCGCGCACGCTGTACGAGGCCGCCAAGATCGACGGCGCCTCGGGCTGGGAATCCTTCTGGAAGATCACCCTGCCCACGGTGAAGCCGCTGATCCTGCTCAACGCCGTCTATACCGTGGTCACCCTGGCCACCGGCGGCTCCAACGAGATCATCGAGCTGATCTACACCGCCACCTATACCGCCACCCAGGGCTACTCCTACGCCATGGCCATGAGCTGGATCTATACGCTGGTGGTGGCCGTGATCCTGATCGCCGTGTTCCTGCTGCTCAGGGAAAAGAGCGACAAGCACGTGGTATACGAGCAAAAGCGCATTGACGACAAAACCAAAATGGCGGGGAGGAAAAAGGCATGAAGTGTTCCATGGATAAGATCGCCTTTGAGAACCGCAAGGAGAAAATCAAGCGCATCATGCTGGGCAGCGCCGAAAAGCGCGGCTTCATCGGCAGCTTTGTGGTATACCTGCTGCTGATCGTGATCTCCTTCATCTTCCTGTATCCGGTGCTGTACATGATCAGCCGTTCGCTGATGAGCCGCAACGACCTGCTGGATTCCTCCGCCATGTGGATCCCCAGCGCCATCACGCTGCTGGCCGTGGTGCCCACCCTGGCGCAGGTGTTCATCTGCTCCATGGCGGGGTACGGCTTCGCCCGGTACAACTTCCCCCTCAAGCGGCTGTGGATGGTCATATTGATCCTGGCCTTCCTGCTGCCCAGCCAGACCACCGCCCTGCCCAACTACCTGGTGTTCCAGAACCTGCGCATGATCGACGGCACCATCCGTCCCTTCCTGATCACCGCCATCCTGGGCCAGGGCTTCAAGAGCACGCTGTGCATCCTGATCTTCTACAACTTCCACCGCCAGGTGCCCCAGAGCCTGATCGAGGCGGCGGAGATCGACGGCGCGGGCCACATCAAGGCCTACTTCCGCATCGCCATCCCGCTGGCCGGCGCGGCCATCGTGGTGGTCACGCTGTTCTCCTTCGTATGGTACTGGAACGAAACCTACCTGGTGCGCAACTACCTGGGCTACGGCACCACCCGCAACACCGCGCTGACCACCCTGATGCTGGAGCTGAGCGCCTTTGAGGACAGCTACGCCAACGCCTATACCACCTGGGCCTCCAGCGTCACCTCCTCGGACCGTCTGAACGACGCCATCCGCATGGCGGGCACGGTGCTGGCCATCGCGCCGCTGATGATCCTCTACTTTGCGCTGCAGAAGCAGTTTGTGGAAAGCGTGGATAAGGCCGGCATCACCGGCGAGTAATCAACCGAATCAAGGCCGGAAAGGCTTTTGATAAAATGAAAAAGGAGGAACCCCTATGAAAAAGATCCTGGCAACCATCCTGACCCTGGCGATGCTGCTCGGCATGTTCTCCTTCGCCTCCGCGGAGGGCTACAATATGCCCGAGATGAACACCACCGACGAGATCACCCTCACCTTCATGACCTGGGACGATTTTGAAATGACCGAAGCCCTGGCCGCCAAATTCATGGAAAAATATCCCAACATCACCGTGGAAGTGCTGCGCACCACCACCGCTGATATCGCCGGCGAGCTGCTCAACCGCGCCGCCACCAACGACCTGCCCGACGTGTACTTCTGGCTGGATCTGGAGCCCCTGATGGCCGGCAAGTATATGTACGACATCACCGAGTACATCGAGAACGACGAGGAAGCCCAGACCATGCTGTACAACACCCTGAAGCGGGTGGGCTACCTGGATGGCCAGCGCTGCTACTTCATGGCCGGCGAGTTCCTGCCCGCCACCGTGTACTGCGACGCCAACGTGTTTGAAAAGATGAACGTGGAGCTGCCCGCCCAGGATTGGAAATGGGAAGACATGCTGGAGCTGATCGACAAGCTGTCCGATCCCTCCCAGGGCTACTGGGGCTACTTCAACGGCATGTACGGCCTGGTCACCGGCGGCCCCATCGCCCTGACCGACAACGCCATCGGCGAGTTCGGCTGGAACGGCGAGCAGTATGACTTCGCCTCCGGCTGGGTGGAATCCATCGAGCGCCAGAACGAGAACCTGCGCCTGGGCAAGACCGTTGTGATGGACTCCGATGAATATCAGGCCCTGAACCTGGGCGACGAGTGGCCCGGCCAGACCGGCCATGTGGGCATCGTGACCGACGCCTTCTGGACCCTGAACAACATCTACTCCAAGCCCATCTCCACCGACCGCGGCATCAAGATGGTTCCCTACAATCCTCCCGTGGGCGCTGACACCGAAAACGCCGGCCAGCTGGCCTTCCTGGACTTCTATTCCATCGCCTACACCTGCGAGCATCCCCGCGAGGCCTATGAGCTGGCCAAGTTCCTCACCTGGGGCAAGGAAGGCTGGCTGGAGCGCATCAAGCTGTTCCCCGAGCTGACCTGGGAAAGCACCGGCGAGAAGGCCTACGACGTGCCCAACTGCCTGCCCATGATCACCGATGAAGAGGTTGTGAACGCCTACATCGATCTGATGCCCGACCTGGGCTACTGGAACGATTGGGCCGGCTTCATGGCCGGTATCCAGAACCCCGTCACCTGGGGCAGCCGTTCCATCCCCGGCTTCGCTTCCTTCGTGAACAACTACTATCACGGCTCCGATTATAACGGCACCGTGGGCATCGAAGCCGCCATCGCCGCCGGCACCGTGGATCCCTACGATTACACCGACAAGCTGGCGGAAGCCGGCCGTCAGTACTATGACGACGCCATGGAAGTGTTCTACGGCGTGTACGGCCGGCCCGAGTAATCCGGCCCTTCGCAAACCAAACGCAGGGAGGCGCGGTTCCGCCGCGCCTCCCATTCTTATAAACCATTATAAAGGAGCCCACCCATGCGCAGATTGCTTTCCGTGCTGCTGATCCTGCTGTTCCTGCCCGGCCTGGCCTGGGGAGAAAGGCTGGTCTGCGACGTTTCCGCCCCCGTGCACGCCATCAGCGATACCCTGTACGGCCTATTCTTTGAGGATATCAACCATGCGGCCGACGGCGGGCTGTACGCCGAGCTGCTGCAGAACCGCTCCTTTGAAAACGAGGACCTGACCAAGCCCTCCGCCTATCAGCACCTGTCCGGCTGGCAGTTCAACATTCTGACCGGGAGCAACGGCGCGGTATCGCTGGAGGACGCAGCCCCGCTGCATGAGAACAACCCCCATTATGTGCGGGTGCAGGCCGACGGCGCGGGCTACGCCTTCCAGAACCTGGGCTACGGCAGCAGCGCCTTCCGGGGCGGCATTTGCGTATCCCCCGGCGAGCGGTATGACGTATCCGTATGGCTGCGCGGCGAGGCGGCGGACGGCTGCGTGGAGGCGTGCCTGACCAACCGGGCCGGCGTGCCCCTGAGCGATACGGTGCGCTTTGCGCCCACGGACGCCTGGGAAAAGCACAGCGGCGTGCTCACCGCCGACTGCCAGGCGGAGGACGCCTGCCTGACCTTTACCGTGGGCAATGCCATGACTGTGGACGTGGATATGGCCTCCCTCATGCCCCAGGACCGGGTCGGCGCCTCCTGGCCGGGCGGCGGGCTGCGCCGGGATCTGGTGGAGGCGCTGCGGGCGCTGCAGCCCCGCTTCCTGCGCTTCCCCGGCGGCTGCGTGGCGGAGGGCTCCTGGGTATGGGATAACCTGTACCGCTGGAAGGATACCGTGGGTCCGGTGGAGCAGCGGAAGGAAAACTGGAACACCTGGGGCTATATGCAAAGCTACGGCATCGGCTTCTATGAGTATTTTTGCCTCTGCGAGGAGCTGGGCGCGCTGCCCCTGCCGGTGGTGGGCAGCGGGGTGCTCTGCCAGGCCCGGGAGCCCTACGAGGCCCCGATGAACGATGCGGAGCTGGACGCCTGGACGCAGGATATCCTGGATCTGCTGGAGTTTGCCCTGGGCGGGGAGGAGACCCCCTGGGGCGCGCTGCGCAGCCGGATGGGCCACCCCGCACCCTTTGACCTGAGGTACCTGGCCATCGGCAACGAGAACTGGGCGGATATCTATTTTACCCGGTATGAAAAGATCCGCGCGGCGGTCAAGGCCGCCTATCCCGATATCACCTGCATCGTGGCCTGCGGCCCCGTGGCGGACGGCAGCCTGTTCAACGCCAGCCGCGGCAGGATCCTGCGCTCCTTCCCGGAGGACACGGTGGACGAGCATTATTACATGGAGTCCTCCTGGTTCCTGCGCAACACCCATCGGTACGACGCATATCCCCGCAGCACAAAGATCTTCCTGGGCGAGTACGCCGCCCACGAGCCCGCCGCGGGCGGCCGGCGGCCCAACAATCTGTACAGCGCCCTGTGCGAGGCGGCCTGCCTGACCGGCATCGAGCGCAACAGCGACGTGGTGGTCATGTGCTGCTACGCGCCGCTGCTGGCCCGCCTGGGCATGGATCAGTGGACGCCGGATCTGATCTGGTTCAGCGGCAATCAGGTGGTGCGCACACCCAACTATTACATCCAGCAAATGTTCTCCGCCGCCCTGGGCGATCAGCTGATCCAGAGCGCCATGACCGATGACAGCGGGGCCGACGTAAAGGAAGCGGCGGCGGGGCTGTACCACACCGCCTCGGTCACCGACAGCGGCGCGGTCTACATAAAGCTGGTCAACGTATCCGGCCAGGAGAAGCGGATCACCGTGCAGCTCCTGGGCGGGCGGCATCCGGGCGACCGGGAGGCGTCTGCACTGCTGCTGGCGGGCGAAAAGCGGGCGGTAAACAGCCTGAACCAGGAAAGCGTCGCGCCGCAGGAGCTCCCGGTGGTATTCCGGGAGGGCGAGGCGGAAATCGTTTTGCCCGGGTACAGCGCCGCCGTGATCACGCTGCCCTGAAAAAAAGCAAGCAGGAGGAAACCATGCAGCATTATTTGTTCGTTCATTTTCGGGAAACCACCTCTCCCGAGGGGGAGCAGGTTTACTTTTCGCTCAGCCGGGACGCCTTCACCTGGGAGGCCCTGCATGACGGCAAGCCCATCCTGTGGGCCTATTACGGCGACCACGGGGTGCGGGATATGACGGTGATCCGGGACCGCGGCACGGGCCGGACGCACATCTTTGCCACCGACCTGAGCCTGTCCTACGGCATGCGGGGAAAATACCAGCATTCCTGGAAAAACATCACCGCCCACGGCAGCAGGGATCTGGCTCACTGGTATTCCGATGACCTGATCCACTGGACGGAGGAGGAAATGCTCCCCATCGGGACCGAGGATTTCGGCTGCGTCTGGGCCCCGGATGTGCTGTTTGATCCGGAGCGCGGCGATTACATGCTGCATTGGTCCTCGTCCCACCGCCGGGACGGGTATGGCCGGATGGCGATCTGGTACAGCCGCACCCGGGATTTTCAATCCTGGACAGCGCCGCGTCTCCTCTATCAGAAGGAGGACGCGGGGGTGATCGACTCCGCCATGTATACGGAGAACGGCAAGTATTATCTGTTTGTGAAGAGCGATCACAACCCCTCCCGGGTGATCCTGCTGCGGGCGGACCACGCCGAGGGCCCCTTCGCGCGGGTGCCCGCCTTTGATGAATCCATGGCCGGGGTGGCGGAGGGGCTGTACGAAGCGCCCACCGCCGTGCGCACGGACGACGGCAAATGGTGCCTTTTCCTGGATTATTACGGCGTGCGCGGCGCGGGTCAGGGCTATGTGCCCTTTGTGGCCGACAGCCTGGAGAGCGGGCAGTTTGCCCGCAGCGACGCAAGCTTCTCCTTCCCCTTCGGCTTCAAGCACGGCACCATTCTGCCCATCACGCCTCAGGAATACGACCGCATGAAGGCTCACGATTGGTCCCAGGTTCCGGACGGCCGGTGAAAGGAGAATATAAAAATGGAGATCAGAACAGAAGAAAAAACGATCCAGGCGGGAGAAAAGCGCATATTCGGCCGCATTTGGTATCCCGACGCCCCGGGAAAGCATCCAGCGGTGATCCTGAGCCACGGCTATAACGGCTGCCATGCCGATTATGACCGGGAATGCCGCTTCTTTGCGCAGAACGGCGTGATCGCGTACAGCTATGATTTTTGCGGCGGCTCCACGCGCTCCCGCAGCTCCGGCAAGTCCACCGATATGACCCTGTTCACCGAAAAGGCCGATCTGCTGGGATCACGGCGCTGGCCGCGGAGGAGCGCTGCGACCGCGTGCGGGGAATGGCCCTGAATTATCCGGCCTTCAACATCCCGGAGGACTGGCGGCCCCGGTTCCCCAGCGTGGAGGAGATCCCCGAGGAGTACCCCTTTTGGGGCCTCACGCTGGGGCGGAATTTCTTCGTATCCATGCGGGATTTTGATCCCTTTGAGCACGTGGGCGGCTTCCGCAATCCGGTGCTGATCTTCCAGGGGGATCAGGATCAGATCGTGTCCCTGGCCGTGGCGCAGCGGGCGGCGCAGCGCTATCCCCAGGCATCGTTGACCGTCCTGCCAGGAGAAGGGCACGGCTTTTCCCCCGCTTCCGCCGCCCAGGTGATGGAAACCGTTCTGCGGCAGCTGATCCTGCGCTGATAAAAAAGCTGCGAGATATTCCGCCAACAGGCTTAATTCAAGTCTTTTAACGCCATCCTGCCCGCCCAACGTGTGTCATCCTGACGCCCGCAGGCGGTTCGCTTGCGCTCAACGACAGGGAGGATCTCCCCCCGAAGGCGGGAAGGCCAACAAGCATAGGCAGCATCCCCCACGCTGTCATCCTGACGCCCGCAGGCGGTTCGCTTGCGCCTGCCAATGGCAGGAAGGATCTCCCCCCGAAGGCGGGAAGGCCAACAAACATTGGCAGTTTTCCCCACGCTATTATCCTGACGCCCGCAGGCGGTTCGCTTGCGCTCAACGACAGGGAGGATCTCCCCCGCAGGCGGCCAAAGTCTCTTCGCATTGACGGCGTAACCCTGCACTCTTCCCGCCAACTGGGAGATTCTTCGCTCGGCCCATCCGTATAGGGCCGGCTCTGAATGACATACGGCGGGGAACGGTTCAAGTTTTTTAGCGCCATCCTGCCCGCCCAACGTGTGTCATCCTGACGCCCGCAGGCGGTTCGCTTGCGCCTGCCAATGGCAGGGAGGATCTCCCCCCTAAGGCGGGAAGG
>CADAHU010000037.1 GCA_902787835.1 uncultured Eubacteriales bacterium | reverse complement strand
GCCGTGCCACACGTCGCCCAGCCTGAACTTCTCCTCGCCCACAAACTGATGGCAGGGGTACAGATCGCCCCAGGGGGTGACCGCCATATACTCGGTGCCTGAGCCGCAGCCCGATATGCGCTTGTAGATGCAGGGCCCGCCGGTAAGGTCGATCATATAATGATAGAAGGTGAAGGGGCGGCCCTCCTTTTTGCGCTGGCGCATCAGCCGGGCCAGATCCTCGTATTGTTTGAGCACGATGGGCAGATCCTCCGCCGTCAGGGCGCTGGGATCATCCTCCGCGCACACCACGGGCTCCATGCTGAGCTCGTTAAACCCCAGATCCAGCATGGTTTTGATATCCTCCAGGAAGTCCGGGTTGTGGTGGGTGAAGGTGCCGCGCATATAATAGTTTTTTCCGCCCCGGGCCGCCACCAGCTTCTGGAATTTGGGCACGATGGTCTCCCAGCTGCCCCGGCCCTGATAATCCACCCGGAAGCGATCGTGCACTTCCTTGCGGCCATCCAGGCTCAGCACCACGTTATGGCATTCCCGGTTGGCAAAATCGATCACGTCGTCATCGATCAGCATGCCGTTGGTGGTCAGGGTAAAGCGGAAGTTTTTACCGTGTTCCTTTTCAATGCTCCGGGCGTAGGCCACCAGATCCTTGACCACCTGAAAGTTCATCAGCGGCTCGCCGCCGAAGAAATCCACCTCCAGGTTGCGCCGGCTGCCGCTGTTGGCCACCAGGAAGTCCAGCGCCTGCTTGCCCACCTCAAAGGACATCAGCGCCCGGTCGCCGTGATATTTGCCCTGGCTGGCAAAGCAATAGGCGCAGTTCAGGTTGCAGCTGTGGGCCACGTGCAGGCACAGCGCCTTGACCACCCCGGCGGTGCGGGCCTTGAGCTCCCCCGCCATATGCTCAAAGGTATCGGGGGCAAACAGCTGGCCCTTTTCCCTGAGCTCCGTGATCTGATCGTAGCACTCCGCGATCTCGGCGGGATCCTCCCGGAACCTTTCCGCCATCCGGCCCACGATCTCCTCTTTGCCGGCGCTCTCATACAGGCCGATGATCTCATAGGCGATCTCGTCCACCACGTGCACGCTGCCGCTGCAGGTATCCAGCACGATAAATAAATCATCAAATTGATAGCGATGTATCATGGCTTTCCCTTCGTTAAAAAAATGCCGCCCGCGGGCGGCATGATGTTGCGCGCTTATTACTCAGCCTTGTTTTCGCACTGCTGGTTGGCAATGCCGCAGCTGGTCTTGCAGGCGCTCTGGCAGGAAGTCTGGCATTCGCCGCAGCCGCCGTTCTTGGCGCTCTCGCACAGGTTGCGGGTATCCAGGGTCTGAATGTGCTTCATAACACAAACCTCCATTGTTCAAATCTTGACGAATTATTTTACCATAGTCCGCAAGAGAAGTCAACTGTTCCGCTTATTTCTTCCGCAGCTCCCGGCTCCGCTCGGCCTCCTCCGGGGTGATCTCCCGGCTGCTGTACCGGGCGGCCTCGTAGATATCGGAGAGCCGCGCATCGCCCACGGCCTGCCGCGCCGTCTCGGCGGCGGGCAGATCGGGATGCCGGCCCAGGAAGGCGCGGTAGCTGGAGCGCACCCGCTGCCGGGGCGTCTGCCTGTCCCAGGGCTCCTCCGCCGCCCGGGCCGCGCGCTCCCGGCGGCGCAGGGCGTGGCGCACCTCGCCCCAATCCAGCAGGCTCTCCACGGTATCCTCGTAATCCTCGGTCACCGCCCCCGCATAGGCACGCAGCCGGGCCATCAGCCGCTTGATGCCCCGGATCGCCGCCCGGGCAGCCCTGTACAGCAGGAACAGCGCCAGCGCCGCGCCCGCCGCGATGCCCACCGCGTAGGTGATCTTTTCCAGGATCACCAGCCAGAGGGCGGGCTCCTTCTCCTCCACCAGTCCGCTCAAATCCAGGCCCCCGCCGCCTCCGCCGCCCACGCCGCCGCCGGGCGCCATCAGGCTGCCGATCTTTTCCATCAGCCAGCGGATGCCCCGCAGGATCGCCCCGCCGGCCCAGCGTATCCATTTTGCCAGCGCGGGGAGGTTGGCGCCGATCACCAGCAGCGCCGCCAGCAGGCCGGCCGCCAGCAGATTGCGCGCCGTCATGCGCCGGGAGGGCGCGCTGCCGCCGCCCATCCCCTCCCGCAGGGAGCTGAGCGTGAGCGCAAAGAGCATGTATACAAAATAGAGCAGGGCGCAGGTCAGCAGCGGCCCGGGCAGGGCAGCCAGCGCCGTGATGGCCCCGATGAACCGCGCGGCCGCATACAGCGCGGCCCCGGCATACCAAAAGGTGACCGGGATGCCGCCGCGCTCCCGGGTGAGCACCCACAGGTGCAGCGCCGCCGCGCCCGCCGCCAGCGCCGCAGGCACCAGCGTCAGAAGGCCGGCCTTCAGCGGCAGCGCGCAGCATGCCGAAAGCGCCATGGTCAAAAGCAGTCCGGGGATGCGTCCGCGCCTGGGCAGCAGCCGCGCCATATATGCCCCGGCCAGCGCCGCCAGGAGCGGGAGCAGCCACAGGAGGGGGCCGGCCGCAGGCGAAAACGCCGATCCGGCCAGCAGGAACACCGGCGCGGCGACCAGCAGCACGCCCCACGATAAAAACAGCCTATGCATGGGGCACCTCCCCCGGCAGCACATGCAGCGTTACCGTATTGCCCAGGGCGCGCATCTCCTCCATGCGGCGGCGGATCACCGGATCATCATAGCAGGAGAGGATCACATAATCCACCCCGCTCATCCGGGGCAGCTGCTCCAGGAAGGTGGGGAAGGAGCACACCCGGCGGATGCGCAGGCAGGCGAAGGCGCGCAGCAGCTCCTGCTCCCGGCCCGGCCCGCGCTGGGGCGTCAGGCAGGCGCCCTCGGCCGCCTCATCCAGGGGGATATTGGCGGCGAAGCCCGCCTCGCTGCCTTGGGCCAGCGCCTGCAGGCACAGCGTGGCCGCCAGGGAGATGGCGTACTCGATGCGCTCCTGCTCGTAATCCATCAGATCGCCCCACTGATCGGCGGTTTTCTGGGCGTTGATCAGCACCATCAGCCGGGGATCGGCGGTAAAATCATGGGTTTTAACCTGAAGCTCGCCGGTGCGCGCGGTGGCGGGCCAATGGATATCCCGCAGGGGGTCCCCCGCCCGGTAGCCGCGGATGCCGTTCACCAGGAAGGGATCGGGCTGGATCCAGCGCCGGACGCTCACATCGCCCTGGGCGCGGGTGCTGGGCAGCGGCAGGCCGTCCCCCACAAGCCGGGGATACACGTAGAGCTCCGCCGGGGCGCTCAGATCCCGGGAAATCAGCCGCATCCCCAGCAGATCGCCCGCCGTCATGGAAACCTGCTCCAGGCGGTAATGGCCGCGCTTGTTCAGCGTGATCTGATGCCGCCGGGTCACCTGGCTGAAGGGCGTCAGGGTAAACACGCTCTTATGATAGTTTTCGCTGCGGATCTCCACCTCCTCCCGGGTGTGGAAGGTGAACTCCGGCGGCACGCGGGCCTCCACCCGCACCCAGGGCAGGAACAGCGGGCTGCGGTTACCGATCACCTCGATAAAGGCGATCTTCTCCCCCGCCCCGGCCTCGGCCTTGGAAAATTGCCGCCGGTAGGAAAACCCGCGCATGCCAAACAGCACGATCAGCGCCGCCTGGAGCACCGCCAGGCCGCCGAATACGGCCGCGATCACCAGCAGATCCATATTACCGGGTTTCGGTGGGCACGGGCACGGCCTCCACCGCGTCCTCAACCACCTGCCGCGCGGCGTCGCTGCGGCCCGTATAGCCCTTGGGGATCACCCGGTGGGCCAGTACCGGCACGGCCAGGCGCTGCACATCATCCGGGATCACATAGCCGCGGCCCTCGATCAGCGCCAGGGCCTGGGCCGCCCGCATCAGAGCAAGCATGCCCCGGGGGCTGACGCCCAGCTGGGCGCGCTCATCCCTGCGCGTCTGCTCGCACAGCGCGGCGATATACGCCCGCACGCACTCCGCCACCTCGCACGCGGGCAGCGCGGCCTGGGCGTTTTTCAGTTCCTCCACCCCGCACACCGGCTGCAGCTCCCGCAGCGGCTCCTCCCGCAGGAAGCGGCCCAGGATGCTGAGCGCCTCCTCGGCGGTGGGATAGCCCGGGGTCAGGCGCATCAAAAAGCGATCCAGCTGCGCCTCCGGCAGCGGGAAGGTGCCCTGGGTCTCCACCGGGTTCTGGGTGGCGATCACCAGGAAGGGCGCGGGCAGCGGATAGGTGACGCCGCCCTCGGTCACCTGGCGCTCTTCCATGCATTCCAGCAGGGCGCTCTGGGTTCGGGGCGTGGCGCGGTTGATCTCATCGGCCAAAAGGATATTTGCAAACACCGGGCCGGGGATGAACTTGAACTCCCCCTGATCGGGCCGGTACACCCGCGCGCCGGTGATATCGGCGGGCAGCAGATCGGGCGTAAACTGGATGCGGCTGAAGCTGGCATCCAGCGATCTGGCCAGGCTGCGGGCGGTCACCGTTTTGCCGGTACCGGGCACGTCCTCCAGCAGCACGTGTCCCCGGGCGATCACCGCGGCCAATAAAAGCTTCAGCATATCGTCCTTGCCCACGATCACGCGGGCGATATTCTCCTGTACGCGCCGGGCCAGCGCGGCGATATCGGATGGCTGCATCCTCAGCACCTCCTTATATGGCTCGTATTATAGCAGAAAGCAGCAAAAAAGAAAAGAAGAGCTTCTGCTTTGGCGGGGAAGGGGATTACGCGCTTTCTTCTGAGAAGAAAGCTGCAAAGAAGCAGCCGGCGAACCGGCTTGAGTAAATAAACGAACTTGCTTCCGCCAGCTTGGTTATGGTCGCCAAGCGAGTTCCCTGGCAAAAGAACAAGAGAAAAATCCGGAAAAATCAAGCTCGTTTGATTTTTCCGGATTTTTCTCTTGTTCAGCGGCGCAGCCGTGCTGTCAGGGAACGGCTGCAGGCGTTAAAGCCAGTTGGCGGAAAAGCCCGCAGCAGGAGCGGCGACAAACGCAGGTTTTCTGCTTCTCTTTTGCCTCAAAAGAGAAGCGTACCCCTTCCCCTTTCAATTTCATCCACCCTACTTATGATACCTCTCCCCAGCGTTGATCTTGTGCGCCCGGTAGATCTGCTCCAGCAGCATCACCCGCGCCAGCTGATGGGGAAAGGTCATGGCGGACATGGAAAGCCGGCGGTCGGCGCGCTTGATCACATCCGGGTGCAGGCCCAGGGAGCCGCCGATGACAAACACCACCCGCCCGGGCAGCTGGGCGCGCTCCCGGAAAAAGGCCGCCAGCTGCAGGCTGTCCCAGGGCTTGCCATCGATGCACAGCGCCACCACATGATCGTCCTGTCGGATATGCGCCAGCATGGCCTCGCCCTCTTTTTTCATGGCCTGGGGGCCTTCGGGCTGATCGGCCACCTCGATGATCTCCAGCTTGTTATAGCGCCCCATGCGCTTCTGATACTCGGCGGCGGCCTGCTGCCAGTAATTCTCCCGCAGGCGGCCGGCGCACACGATGGCTATCGGCATAAAAGGGCCTCCGCTTCCATCAGGTCCTTTGCCACGTGATCGCAGCAGGGGGCGATCTCCGGGCCATAGGGCGCCAGATCGGGGATCATGATGGTCATTGCCCCGGCGGCGCGTCCCGCCCGCAGCCCGTTCCAGGAATCCTCCAGCACGGCGCAATCCCCGATCTCCACCCCCAGCAGCGCCGCGGCGCGCAGGTACACGTCGGGGGCGGGCTTGCTGGGCAAATGATCGTCGCCGGTGACCACGGCGTCAAAATACTCCATCAGCCCGGCCCCGCCCAGGTAGGTATCGGCCTGGATGCGCGGGCTGGAGGTCACCAGGGCGCAGCGGACGCCCCGGGCCGTCAGGTGCTCCAGGATCTCCCGCGCGCCGGGCTTTAAGGGCATATGCCGGTCATAGCCGTTCCGCACCACATATTCCCCCAGGGCGCGGTGCAGCTGATCTCCGTCATAGCCCGGGTTGCCCTCGGCAAAGATTTGGTTGGTGGTCTGCTGATTGGTGCCCAGGGCGCGGGCCAGCATATCATCGGTGATGCAGACGCCCAGGCCGCCCATGACTGCCTGGACGCCCCGGGCGTATATGGCCTCGCTGTCGATCAGCAGGCCGTCCATATCGAATAACGCGGCGCGGATCATTGTTCCCTCCGTCAGCCAATGAGGATCACCGCCGCCACCAGAGCGCAGGTACCCAGGGCGGCCAGCAGATCGTTTTTGCCCAGCTTCAGTATGCGCAGCCGGGTGCGGCCCCGGCCGCCGTGGTAGCAGCGGGCCTCCATGGCCATGGCCAGATCGCCCGCCCGGCGGAAGGCGCTTACAAACAGCGGCACCAGCAGCGGCACCATCGCCTTGGCGCGCTGGATCAGGTTGCCCGATTCAAAATCCGCGCCCCGGGCCATCTGCGCCTTCATGATCTTGTCGGCCTCCTCCAGCAGGGTGGGGATGAAGCGCAGGGCAATGCTCATCATCATGGCCAGCTCATGGGCGGGGAAGCCGATTTTGGCCAGGGGGCTCAGCAGCCGCTCCAGGCCGTCGGTCAGCGCCACCGGCTGGGTGGTCAGCGTGAGCACGCTGGCGCCCGTGACCAGGAACACCAGGCGCAGCGAAAAGCGCACGGCGCTCATCAGCCCCTCCCGGGTGATGCGGATCTTCCACCATTCCACCAGGATGGTGTCGCCCGCGGTAAAGAACAGATTGAGCACAAAGGTAAAGATCAGGATGATGCGCAGCGGCTTGATGCCCTTGAGCAGCATCTTGATGGGCAGATTGGCCAGTCTGGCCGTCAGCAAAATAAACAGCACAATGGGGATGGCGGCAAACAGGCTGCTGCCCAGGAACACCGCCACCATAAACACGATGGTCAGCACGATCTTGGCCCGGGGGTCCAGGCTGTGCACAAAGCTCTCCACCGGGTAGTACTGGCCCAGGGTGATATCCTTAAGCATGGCTGGGCACCCCCTTCGCCGCGCAGATGGCCTCGCACAGCTCCTCGCCGGTCAGGCAATCCGGCACCTCCAGGCCGCCGGCGCGCAAGGCGCGGCACAGCTGGATGGTTTGGGGCACATCCAGGCCCATGGCCTCCAGCTCGTCCCCCCGGCTGAAGATCTCCCGGGGCGTGCCCAGCATGGCCAGACGGCCGCGCTCCAGCACGGCGACCTTTGTGGCAATCCGCGCCACGTCGTCCATGTTATGGCTGATCAGCACAATGGTCACGCCGCCGCGGTGCAGCTCGTGGATGATCTCGGTCAATTCGTCCCTTCCCTTGGGATCCAGGCCGGCGATGGGCTCATCCAGCACCAGCACCTCGGGCTCCATGGCCACCACACCGGCCAGCGCCACCCGGCGCATCTGGCCGCCGCTGAGCTCAAAGGGCGATTTTTCCAGCGTTTCCGGGGGCAGGTGCACCTTATCGAAAGCGGCGCGCACCCGGCGGTCCAGCTTCTCGCCGCTGAGCCCCTGGTTTTTGGGGCCGAAGGCGATATCCTTGTACACCGTCTCCTCAAACAGCTGATACTCGGCGTACTGAAACAGCAATCCCACCCGCTGACGCAGCGCCCGGCGGTTCACATCCTTGCCGTTGATATCCTGGCCGTCCACCAGCACCCGGCCGGCGGTGGGCGTGAGCAGGCCGTTTAGATGCTGGGCCAGGGTGCTTTTGCCGCTGCCGGTATGGCCGATCAGCGCCAGCAGATCGCCGTCCTCAATGGTAAAATCGATATCCTCCAGCGCGTCGGATTTGAAGGGCGTCCCGGGCTGGTAGGTATGGCTCATGTGTTCTATCTTTATTGGCATTTCAGCACCTCCCCGGCCATGCTCTCCACATCCATGGCGTCCCGGGAAATATTCAGCCCCCGGGCGCGGAGCAGATCGCCCAGCGCCACCATGGGCGGCACATCCAGCCGCAGGGAGCGCAGCTTTTCCGCCTGGGAGAACACCTCCCGGGGCGTGCCGTCCATAACGCATTTCCCCTGGTCCATCACGATGACCCGGCGGCAGCGGGCGGCCTCCTCCATAAAATGGGTGATCCATACCACGGTGATGCCCTTTTCGCGGTTGAGCCGCTCCACCACGGAGAACACCTCCTGCCGGCCCTTGGGATCCAGCATGGCGGTGGCCTCGTCCAGGATCAGCGCCCGGGGCCGCATGGCCAGGATGCCGGCGATGGCGATGCGCTGCTTCTGTCCGCCGCTCAGGGTATGGGGCGCGCGGTCGATAAACTCCAGCATGCCCACGGCGCGCAGCGCCTTTTCGATGATGGCGGGCATCTTCTCGCTGGGCACGCCGGTATTCTCCAGCCCGAAGGCCACGTCATCCCGCACGATGCTGGCCACCAGCTGGTTATCCGGGTTCTGGAACACCAGCCCCGCCGCCTGGCGGATCTGCCAGGTGTACTCGTCCAGGGCGGTATCCATGCCGCACACCGTCACCTTGCCGGCGGTGGGCGCGTACAGGCCGTTGAGCAGCTTGGCCAGCGTGCTTTTGCCGCTGCCGTTGTGCCCCAGCACAGCGGTCATCTCGCCCGCGCGGATGCCCAGGCTCACGTCCCGAAGGGCCGGGGCGGCCTCCTCCTCGTAGGCGTAGCTTACGTTTTCAGCTTGCAGGATCAATTCTTCCATGGTTTCTCCCGGTAAATTGCAAGATTTCCGGTAGATTGTACCACGTTTTTTCCCGCTGGGCAAGGGGCTGCCGCCGGCCCGCAAAAACTTGCCGCCGGCCATCGCGCATATCCGATGCGGGGCGTGTGCATACTATGTGGAGTAAGAAACCATGCAACGGAGGGAATCGATATGGAACAAACCACTGTTCGCGCCCATACGGGATGGCGGGAGGACGAGATCGACCAGCTGTGGCGGCAGATCCAGGAGGCCAACCAGCAGGGCCAGCCTCTGCGCGCGGTGTTTGAGCGCATGGGCGAGGAGCTGGGCCGCAAGCCCAACAGCGTGCGCAATTATTATTACATGCAGCTGCGGCCCCGGGACGGCCGGGCCATGCGCCGCGCCGCGCCCTTTGAGACCTTTACCGAGGAGGAGGTGCGCAAGCTTGTGCGCGACGTGCTCACCGCCCGCGCCCAAGGGCAATCGGTGCGGGCGGCGGTGACGGCGCTCTCCGGCGGCGATCATACCCGCATGCTGCGCTACCAGAACAAGTACCGCTCGGTGCTCAAAAAGCGTCCCCAGCTGATCCGCGATACGGCGGAGACGCTGCGCCGGGAGGGCATCGACTGCCCGGAGATCGGGCCGGTTCATCCCGCGCCCGGGCCGGAGGATCAGCTGGCCCGGAAGCTTGACGCCCTGGGCGACGAGCGCCTGCAGCCGCTGCTCCCCGCCCTGAACGCGCTGGCGGACCGGGCGCTGGACGGTGACCGCCAGACGGGGCGCGACCGGATGCGGGTGCGGCTGGATATGGCCCAGCTCAAATACGAGGATCTGTGCCGCCGGACCGGCGATATGCTGCTGCTGTGCAAGGAATACCTGGGGCAGGAGGAGGAAATGCGCGCCGCCCTGCAGCCCGCCTTTCTGGAAACGCTGCGCCAGCGCGTGGCCGACGTGGAAAACGCCATGCAGTGACCGGGGCCGCCCATCTGCGGATGCGGCGGCTTCAGCGCATCGGCAAAGCCGATGCTTCCGTGAAAAGTGAAAAATCACTTTTCACGGGATACAAATTTTACTGTGCCGCTGTGCGGCCCGGCCGTAAAATTTGAGCGGAATGAAAAATTCCTCCGCGAGGGCAAGCTTCGCTCCGGAATTTTTCTCCTCGCGGCGTACACGCCGCCGCTGCGGATCGAAATAACCGCACATCCAGCTTGCGGAATTCTATTGGCGTTTTTTTAATGATACTTTGAAAGCAATCCGGGGCCGCCCATCTGCGGATGCGGCGGCTTTTTTTGCATTTTTGCGCAGCCTATGGTATACTGAAGGTCTGATCGGCATTGGATGTTACAATAGAAAGGGGGTGCGCCCATGCCGCAAATCCAATACGAGCTGTTGGCGCTGGCCGGGCGCGCCCTGTTTATGCTGCTGGCGGCGCTGCTGGTCCTGCGCGCCTCGCTGATCCTGCTGCGCCAGCACCGGGAGCGCAAGCGCCAGCTGCGCCAGCTGCCCGACGCCGGCATGGTGGGCGAGATGCGCGATATCGAAAGCGACAAAAGCTACCCCCTGCCCCGGGAGGGCACGCTGGGCGGCGGCCGCGGCTGCGATATCCGCCTCAAGGGCCTGCGCCGGCGGCAGCTGACCTTCGCCTATGTGCCCGGCAAGGGCATCCTGCTGACGCCCTGCCACCGCCGCTCCGCCTCCTGGCTGGATGGCGTGGAGCTGCGCCGCGGGGCCTACGCCCTGCACGGCGCGCTGCTGCGGGTGGGCGGGTATACGCTGTGCATCCGCCTGTTCGCCGGGCTGGATGTGCCCGAGGCCGCCATGCTGCAGGGGAACTGGACGCCCCTGACCGGAGAGGAGGATGCCTGGGCGGAGGAGGCGGGCGATATCCCGCTGTTCGATTACGCCCCGGGCTATGATTATCAGCCGCCCGCGCCCATGCCGATGCAGCCCCAGGAGCCGCCTGCCGCGCCGCCGGCCTATGCCCCGCAGCCCGATTTTACGCCCGTTCAGGCGATGGATGAGGCGCTGCCCGATCTGCCGGAGGAGGCCCCGTCCTTCCTGCCGGAAGCGCCTGCGGAATCCCCCGTCCCGCGCCACCGCCGCAGCGAAAGGAGGCGCGGCAGATGAACATTGCCCTTAAAAACCAGCGAAAAGCGGGCCGCTCTCCGCGGCAGAACGGGCTGACCGGCCTGGTGGTCGCCTTTGTGTTTTTCGGCTTCCTGCTGCTGATGCTGCAAAAGCCCTCGCTGATGAACGCCGTTATGCTGGCCGCCGTGCCCCTGGGGCTCTGGGCGGTGGAGATGATCTTGCCCCGGCTGTTTTCCATGGATCGGCTGCTGCTGAGCCTGGTTGATTTTCTGTGCGGGCTGGGCATATTGCTGCAATACCGCTACAACGCGGGCCGCGGCCTGGAGCAATGCCTCAATTACGGCGCGGGCCTGGTGGCCATGGTGGGCTGCGGCCTGGCGGTGCGCTGCATTCGCAGCTGGAAGCTGCTGGTGCTGCCCATGATGGCGTGCTGCTGCGCCCTGCTGATCCTGCCCTTTGTTTTCCGCTCCGCCAACGCCGGCCTGGGCGCCACGGCCTGGGTGACCTTTGGCAGCTTCCGCATGCAGCCCAGCGAGATCGTAAAGATCGCCTACCTGTTTGTGCTGGCGTATTTTCTGTCCCGGCGCAGGGTGGTTTTCGCCCTGGCCTACACCGGGGTGATGCTGGCCTTCCTGGTGGCGCAGCGCGATTTGGGCACCGCCGCCATATACGGCGGGGCCGGCGTGGTGATGCTCTACGCCGCCACCAGCAGCCTCATGCTGATCCTGGGGCTGGCCGGCGCCGGGCTGGGCGCGGTGAGCGCGCTGTATCTGCTGTTCAAGGACAGCTTTTTCCTGACGGTGCAGAACCGCATCCGCAACTGGCTGGATCCCTTTGCCACCTACGATCTGCCCGGCGGCGGCTACCAGATGGCCCAGGCGCTGATCGCCATGGCCAACGGCAGCTGGTGGGGCACCGGTCTGGGGCTGGGCGACATCTCCCGCATTCCCGAATACTCCTCCGATTTTATCTTTTCCGCCGTGATGAACGAGTTTGGCCTGGTCTTTTCCCTGCTGGTGATCGCGGTGTATATCCTGATCGTGCTGCGCTCCGCCGATATCGCCCTGCGCTCCACCTCGGCCTTCCATGCCCTGCTGGCGCTGGGCGGCGCGGGGCTGATCGCGGTGCAGACCTTCATCATCATCGGCGGCATCACCAAGCTGATCCCCATGACCGGCGTGACCGTGCCCTTTCTGAGCTACGGCGGCACATCGCTGGTATCCTGCATGGGCATCATGGGCGTGGTGCAGGGCGTGGCCAATAACAACGAGCGCATCCTCCGGGAGGATCGCCTGCTGGCCGGAGAGGAGGACGCGCCATGAAACAGCTGCGCAAATCCATTCGCCTGTGCGCCGCGATCCTGGCGGTGATCATGGTGCTGCCCATGCTGTACGGCGGCTACAGCCTGCTGCGCTACGGCACGCGCTGGCGCACATCCCAGTACAACACCTACCTGAAAACCATCAAGAGCGGCGTCACCCCGGGCAACCTGTACGACCGCAACGGCTTTCTGCTGGCCACCACCAACGCCGAGACCGGCCAGCGCGAATACCCCGCCGATGAAACGCTGCGCCGCGCCATGGCCCACGCCGTGGGCAACAGCCGGGGTGACGTGATGAACGCGGCGGAAACCTTCCTGACCGAATACCTGTACGGCGCCAACATGAGCTATCTGCAGCGCCTGCGCCAAACCCTGGAGGGCGGCCTGCGGGGTGACGACGTGACCCTGACGCTGGACAGCGGGCTGACGGCCTACATCGCCTCCATCTTTCCCCAGGGGAAGAACGGGGCCGTGGTGGTGATGAACTACAAAACGGGCGAGATCTACGCCATGAACTCCTTCCCCGGCTTTGATCCCGCCTCCGACGAGGCCGTAAGCATCCAGCAATCGCTGAACCGCGCCACCCGCTGGCTCAGCGCCCCGGGCAGCACCTTCAAGATCGTCACCCTGGCCGCGGCGCTGGAGAACATCCCCGATGCCCAGGAGCGGGTTTACCAGTGCGAGGGCGAGCTCTCCTTCCCGGGCTACACCCGCGTGGTGCGGGACTACGGCAGCGCCCATCACGGCGCGCTGACCCTGCGCCAGGCCTTTACCCAGAGCTGCAACAGCACCTTCGCCTCCCTGGCCCTGGAGCTGGGCGACAAGGCCCTGCGCCGGGCGGCGGCCAATTTCGGCGTGGGCGATAACTTTACCTTCCGCGACCTGGTGGTGGAGAACTCCTCCATCGCCGCCTCCGACCGGGAGCTGCTGGGGCCCGATCTGGCCTGGACCGGCGCGGGACAGAACCAGCTGGCGCTGACGCCGCTGCACATGTGCATGATCGCCTCCGCCATCGCCAACGACGGCGTGATGATGGAGCCCCGGCTGCTGATGCGGGTCACCACCCCCGACGGCCAGACCCGCCTGGGCTTTGAAACCAATGTATACCGCACCGCCCTGCCCGCCGACAAGGCCCAAACCATCCGCGCCTACATGCGCGACGTGGTGCTCGCCGGCACGGGCCGCAGCGCCCAGGTGCGCGGGCTTTCCATCTGCGCCAAGACCGGCACCGCCGAGATCGACGGCCAAAAGGATGACAACGCCTGGTTTGTGGGCTTTATTGAGGATGCGGACCAGCCCGTGGCGGTATGCGTGGTGGTGGCCAACGCCGGCACCGGCGGCAGCGTGGCCGCGCCCATCGCGCAGAAGATCTTTACCTACATCGGCGGGAAGTGACCCGCGCAAATACAGAAAAAATCCCGGCGATTCCTTGACAATCCCGCGCCGGGATCGTATCCTTATGATCTGTGAAAACACAAAGGGGGCTGCCTTTATGAGCCATGTGACCGTCCCGGCGGGCTACCGTTCCACGCTATCCCTGTACGAAACCCAGGAAGCCATCGACCTGATCAAGAGCACCTTCCAGGGCTTCCTTTGCAGCGCACTCAACCTGAAGCGCGTATCCGCCCCGCTGTTTGTGGAGGGCGCCAGCGGCCTGAACGACGACCTGAACGGTGTGGAGCGGCCCGTGAGCTTCACCGTAAAGGAAACCGGCACCCAGGCCCAGGTGGTGCACTCCCTGGCCAAATGGAAGCGCATGGCGCTGGCGGAATACGGCTTCCCTCTGGGCGAGGGGCTGTATACCGATATGAACGCCATCCGGCGGGACGAGGATCTGGATAACCTGCACAGCGTATACGTGGACCAGTGGGACTGGGAAAAGGTGATCTACGAGAAAGACCGCACCCTGGAAACGCTGAAGGACGCCATGCGCCGCATCGTTACCGCGGTATGCGGCACGCTGGATTTTATCAAGTGGAAGTATCCCCAGCTGCCGGTCTCCCTGTGCCGGGAGATCACCTTTGTCACCACCCAGGAGCTGGAGGACCTCTACCCCGACCTGACCCCCAAGCAGCGGGAAAACGCCTTCCTCAAGGAGCACCGCACGGCGGGCATCCTGCAGATCGGCAAAACGCTGAAGAGCGGGCAGAAGCACGACGGCCGCGCCCCGGACTATGACGACTGGGAGCTCAACGGCGATATCATGTTCTACAACGAGCTGTTGGGCTGCGCCTTTGAGCTCAGCTCCATGGGCATCCGCGTATCGCCCAAATCCCTGCTGCGCCAGCTGAAGCTGGCCGGCTGCGAGGAGCGGGCGGAGCTGCCCTTCCACAAGGCCCTGCTGGCCGGACGGCTGCCCTTCACCATGGGCGGCGGCATCGGCCAGAGCCGCATGTGCATGCTGCTGCTGGGCAAGGCGCATATCGGCGAGGTGCAATCCTCCTTCTGGGATGAGCAAACCAAGGCGATCTGCAAAAAAGCCGGCATCACCCTGCTCTGATTTTTTCAAACGCTTTTCAGGCCCGCATTACGCGGGTCTTTTTTATGGCTCATACCGTTCTGTTCTCTGATCAAAAGCAGACAAACCGTAATT
>CADAHU010000036.1 GCA_902787835.1 uncultured Eubacteriales bacterium | reverse complement strand
GCGATTACTTGATGGTTACGGAGCCGCGGGGAGCGCCATAGGCCTCGGCGGTGATGGTGCCGTTCAGCACCTCTTCGATATAGGCCATGACGGCTTCATCCATGGGGATACCGGTATCGAAGCCGCTGCCCTCCTCATAGGCCCGGGCAAAGGCATTGTAGGTATCGCCGCCAGCAGCACAGAAGTTGTTGGTCACCACGGCGTACACAGTCTCGGGATCGAAGGGCTGGCCGTTGATGGATTCGATGGTCACGCGCTGGATGGAGGCAGGCGCAAAGTAGCTGCCCTCCTTGCCGCCCAGCACATACACGCTGCCCTGATCATAGGCCTTGGTGGTATCCAGCGTCCACTGGATGCCGCTGGTCTGGGGATAGCCGCCCACGGCGTCGGGGGTGCAGAAGGTAGAGGCTTCCAGCACCTCCAGCAGCTCGTTGCCGGTAACATAGATCACAGCCACGGTGTTGCCAAAGGGCAGCACGGTGTTGATATCCTTCATGGTCACATCGCCGGCGTTGATGGTGGCGCGGATGCCGCCGCCGTTGGTGATGCCCACAACCTGGCTTTCGGGCTGGGCAATGCCGCCTTCCTTGACCACGCTCCATACCATGGCGTCAGTAATCAGATCGCCCAGGTTGGTTTCCTCCGTGCGGTTGCCGGGCGCCTTATCGCCGTTGAGCAGCACCTCGCTGGTGGCAAACACAGCGCCATACCGGGCGTCCACAGCATCCATGATATCCTGCGCCAGGGCGGCAACGGGGCCGTTCTTGGTCAGGCCAGCGGTGGATACCAGGAAGTTGTTCTCGATGGTCTTGGTCTCGTTATCGATCACGATCACGCCGATATTGGCAAACTTGGTGCCGGTGGACTGGATGGGCTCGCCGTTTTCGCCGGCGGTCATCACAGTATGGCTATGGCCGTCGATGACGAAATCAATGCCGTTCACATGGTTCAGCAGATCGATGGACCGATAGCCGTTGGCCTTGGACTCGTTATCCACGCCCAAGTGTGCCAGAGCGATGACGATGTCCACTTCCTCGCGTACGGCGTCCACAGCAGCCTGGGCGTTGGTATACAGCTCATCAAAGGCGGTGAAGTGGATCTCCTGGATCAGGCCAGGGTTGACCTTGGTAGCGGTCTCGGGCGTTTCCAGACCCACGAAAGCTATCTTCAGGTAGGGCTGAGCCGGGTCGCTCAGGTAGAAACTGACGATGTCGTAAGCGGGCAGGATGCTCTCGTTGGTTTCGTCCAGGATCACGTTGGAAGTGATGACATCAAACTTCGCGTCTTCCAGATTCAGCATCAGCTGCTCGAAGCCAAAATCGAATTCATGGTTGCCCAGGGTCACGATATCGTACCCGGCGGCGTTCATCATTTCGATGGCGGCATAGCCCTTGGAAGCGCTCACATACGTGGTGCCCTGGCTGAAGTCACCGGCATCCACAACCACCACATCCGTGGCGCCCTGGGATTCAAACCAGCTGCGCAGCGTGGGGATATAGGCATAGCCATCGATGGCGCCATGCACGTCGTTGGTGTGCAGAATGACGGTCTTTCCGGCATAGCTGGTGTTCACGGTCTTCGCCGCGGCGGCGTATTCCGCGCCACCCCAATCGGCCAGCGCAGCAGTGCAGACGCTCAGCACCATCACCGTAGCCAGAAGGAAGTTTTTTCATACTGTTCCCTCCTCATCAATTGTAGATATTGGTTACTATCTTTAGGATAGTTGAGCCCACGGCAAAAAGCAAGGGGTTTGAATAAATTTAATGAAGAATTAAAAACTGCGCCGTTCAGGATTGCACGCGCCGCATCAGCCGCTGCCCCTCTCCCCTGAGCCATTGGCGGCTGGCCGCGTAATCGGGCAGCACACGGGCCACCTGCGCCCAGAACCGCGGGGAATGGTTCATCTCCAGCCGATGGCACAGTTCGTGCACAACCACGTAATCGCGCACGGGCTCCGGGCAGAGCATGAGCAGGCAATTGAAATTCAGATTGCCCTGGGCGGAGCAGCTCCCCCAGCGGGTTTTCTGGCAGCGGATGGTGATGCGTCCATACCGAACGCCCACCAGCGGCGCAAACCGCGCGACCCGGGCGGGCAGATCCCGAGCGGCCTGCTCCGCCAGCGTCCGGAGCTCCTCCGGGGTGATGGGCGGAGCATCGGGCGGCGTGGCGGACCGCAGATGCTTATCGATCCAGGAAAGATGCTGCTGTATAAAGCCGTTTATCTGCCCCAGTGTCATGCGCTGGGGCGCGCGCACGGTGACCGCGCCCGGCCCGGCGATCTGCAGAGCAATGGTTTTTCGGCTGCTGCGGATAACGTTCACCTGAAAGGGAAATTGCTGCATGAAGGGCCTCCGGGTATTGAAAAAGGAATAAACATGTAGTAAACTGATAGGCATTCCGGTATAAGGAGGACCACCATGCCCAGAGCGTTTCCGCCGCCATGGGCGCCATGGCGCGGCACTTCGGCGCGGATCCGGAGCACTGGGAGGCCATCGGCTACCTGCACGATTATGATTATCAGCAATACCCCGAGGAGCACCTGCAGCACACGGCGGAGCCGCTGCTGGCGGCGGGCGTGGAGCCGGACGAGGTGCGGGCCATTCTCTCCCATGGCTGGGGCATCTGCACCGATGTGGAGCCGGTGACCGACATGGAAAAATCGCTGTATACCGTGGACGAGCTCACGGGCATCATCGGCGCCTGCGCCCGCATGCGGCCCCACGGGCTCACCGATCTGGAGGTATCCAGCTTTATGAAAAAGTTCAAGGATAAAAAATTTGCCGCCAAGTGCGACCGGGAGCTGATCCGCCGCGGCTGCGATATGCTGGGCATGGAGGTGCGCGACGTGGCGGAAATCTGCATCGAGGGCATGCGCGCCCACGCCGAAGAGCTGGGCCTGCTGGGCACGGAAGCCTGAGCCCACGCGCCATAAAACAGACCCGCAATCGCCTTTTTATATAAGGCCGCGGGTCTGTTTTTTATCGTGATTTATTCCGCTTCGCTGACGATGGCGATGCCCGCGCTGGCGCCGATGCGGGACGCGCCCGCCTCCACCACAGCCAGGGCTTCCCGGTAGTTATGCACGCCGCCGGATGCCTTGACCTTCATGGTATCGGGGATCGATGCGCGCATCAGCGCCACATCCTGGGGCGTGGCTCCGCCGGTGCCGAAGCCCGTGCTGGTCTTGACAAAATCCGCGCCCGCCCGGGCCGCGGCCTGGCAGGCCTGCTTTTTCTCTTCATCGGTCAGGTAGCAGGTCTCGATGATCACCTTGACCAGGGTGCCGTTTGCTGCTTCCACCACGGCGCGGATATCCTTTTCCACCAGGTCAATATTGCCTTCCTTCAGCGCGCCGATATTGATCACCATATCGCATTCCTGCGCGCCGTTGGCAATGGCGTCCCGGGTCTCAAAGGCCTTTGTCTCGGGCGTGTTGGCCCCCAGCGGGAAGCCGATCACCGTGCAGACCTTGACGCCGGTGTCTTTCAACAGCCGGGCGGCCAGGGCCACGTGGCAGGGATTGACGCAGACGGAGGCAAAATGATACTGGGCGGCCTCGGCGCACAGCGTTTCGATCTGCGCTGTGGTGGCAAAGGCCTTCAGTTGGGTATGATCGATCAGGGCGGCGATTTCAGCCTTCTTCATGGGCGGCTTCCTCCTGCTGTTCTTTATGCTCAAACCAGCGGCGGGCAAAGGCCGCCACGGCCGGCGCGATCTCCTTGATGGTCCAGGCGCTGGTGTTTACCGTAATATGGTAGCTGCCTGCCTGGCCCCACCTGCGGCCGGTGATCATCTCATAGCTCTGGCCGCGGTTTTTATCGATGCGGCGGATGTTCTGCTCGATCTCCTTGCGGGTCAGGGCCTCGTTCTCCGGCGCGCGCTCCAGACAGCGCTTTACCTTGGCCTCCATATCGGCGCAGACAAAGATGGTAAAGGGCTGCTGATCGGCCAGGAGCACATCGGCGTTGCGGCCCACGATGACGCAGTCCTTGCCGGCCTGAGCGATCTCCTCCACCACGCGGGTCTGCTCCTGCAGCAGCCCCACCTGGGCCGACTGCATCACAGCGCCGGTGCCGAAGGAATTATGAAAGGTCAGCGGCACGCGCTGCCAAATGCCGGTATCCAGCGTTTTTTCCACATAGTTTTCATCCAGGCCCCGGGCCTGGGCGATGGCGGCGATGATCTCCCGATCGTAATAATCGAACCCCAGCAGATCGGCCACCCGCTTGCCCAGCTCCCGGCCGCCGCTGCCAAACTCACGGCTGACGGTAATGATCCTCATATTTGTTCCCCTCCTTAATCCGAAGGTCTTTTGTATTTTTATTATACCTTGAAAACCGGACGGAGTCAAACAGAAATTGGATCAATCCCAGGCCGCAGAGTCCCGCCCCCAGGATGGTATAGACCACTGTCAGCGGATGGCTGGTGCCGTAGATCTCCAGCGCCCCGCGGAACAGGCTGCCCACGGTGAGCGCGGCCACGCCCGCCCGCCAGAAGCCCGCCCCGGCGCAGCGCCTGCCGCCCAGCAAAAGGGCGGGCAGCGCGCCGTCCGCCAGCGGATACAGAAAGGCGTACACCATGGCGTAGGACCAAACGCCGTGGCTGAAGTGCTCATACACCGCGGAAAACAGCGCGCACGCCAGCGCGGCGACCACATAGATCAGGGCTGCGTTCGCAGGCTTTTTAGAAGATACCGACAATGTCGCTCACGCTCCTTTCGCTGGTGCGGTTTCCGTTGGTGGTGGGGTTATTGACCAGTTGTCCCTGGAAGATCATGGCCGAGGAGCCGCCGCCATCCAGGTTATAGGCGGTCTGGGCTCCCAGGCCCCGGAGGAACTGCGCCAGATCGTACAGATCCAGGCCCGCGCTTGCCGTGCTGCGGCCATCGGCCACCACAAAGAGATAATGCAGCGGCCCCACCTGCGCCAGGGCGGTGCGGGGATTGCTGTCCATGGCACGGCCCACCTCATCCCCCGGATCCACGCTGATCTGCCCCTCAGTGATCAGCGCCGGGCCGAAGGAATACACCTGGGCCGCGCCGGCCTCCATCAATGCCTGGGCGGTAATCTCCTCCTCCTGGATGATATGAAAATCGCCGTTCTGATCGATCATCAGATCCTCCTGGCCGGGCGATACGGTATCGCGGTACAGCACGCCGTTACGCACCACGTAGCCCCGCTGGCGCGCGCCGTAATAATCGCCGTTGACCGCCAGCACCGCGCCGGAGCGCTGGGCCATGGCGCTGGGTGTCTCAGTGACGTTGCGCCCGTAGGCGTTCTGCGCCAGCACGGCGGCCAGGGCGTCGGGGGAGGCGAGCGTCACATCGGCCACGTACACGGTGGTATCCGATATCCGGTATTCCGTCAGCTCGATATGCGTGCCGTCCTGATCATATACCTGCGCCGCGCTGGCCGTTTCCGTTTCTGCCGTCTGCTGCCGAACCGGCGCGGAAGAAGTATTGCCCGTGCGCTGACGGGTGGTTTTTTTGCTCCTTCCGCCCGCGGAGGCCACCGTGGGGACGGCGGTGGGCGATGCCGTCGCCACAGCCGCCGAGGGAGCGGGCAAGGCCGCGGCCTCCTCATAAACATGGGGGATCACAAAGGTATCCAGCGCCAGCCACACCGTAAAGCCGGTGAGCGCCGCCGCATAAAGACCGCCCCAAAGCTTTCCTTTTTTCATATCGGTTCTCCTTATATAAAGGGAAGCAGGGGGCTGCGCCCCTGCCTGTCCTATTTTTATCGATGGAATCTGCCGCCGGGCTGACGTCCGCCGTCCGGCATCTGGGGCATGCCCATATTGTCGGGCATCTGCGGCATATCCATATTGTCCGGCATCTGCGGCATATCCATATCGTCCGGCATCTGCGGCATATCCGTACTGTCGGGCATCTGGCCGTTCATATTGCCGCCAAAGCCATTCCGTCCGCCGCCGAAGCCGCCCATGCCGCCGCCAAAGCCATTCCGTCCGCCACCGAAGCCGCCCATGCCGCCGCCGGATACGATGGCGCTGGGCGTCACCTGGGCAGTGGCGCTGCCGGAGGAGACCGTGTAGGTCTCTCCCACCGACAGGTCCGGGCTGCTGATCACCACGCACTGGAAGCTCTTTTCCACCGTTCCGCTGAGCAGCACGCTGCCCTGGGTGTCGGCGACGGTGATCTCCCCCGCGCCGCCGTTCAGGTTGACCATGAAGGCCACCTGGGTGGAGGACGCGCCAAAGATCTCCGCCATGCCGCTGGCCCCCGCCGCAATGACGGTGCCGCCGGTGATGGCCGCCGTGCCGTTGTAATCCAGCGCGCCGTTGCCGCTGTTGGTGGGGCCGGACACCACGACGCTGCCGCCGGTCACATACAGATCGCCGTTGGCGTCAATGCCATCGCCGGAGGCGTTGACATGCACATTGCCGCCGTTGATGGTGATGCTGGAGCCGTCGGAGGCGAACATATCGTTGCGGCCCCAGCCGCTCTGATCCTTGCCGCCGGAGGAGTTGATGCCGTCATCGGAGGCCGTCACGGAGAAATCGCCGCCGTTGATGGTCACCGCCGCCGCCTCCAGCCCTTCGTAGCTCTGGGCAATGGTGATCGCGCCGCTTTCGATGGTCAGGGCGCTGTCGGCGTGCATGCCGTCATCGCCGCTGCGCAGCGTCAGCGTGCCGCCGTATACCGTCGCATCGCCGTCGGTATGCACGGCGTCATCCGCCGCGTCAATGGTAAAATCGCCGCCCAGGATATAAATCTTTCCGCTGGCCTTCAGGCCCTTGGTGCTGGCGGTATCGGCGCTGTCCGCCGCCGTCTGGCCCCAGCCGCCGCGGAAGCCCATGCGCATATCCTCCGTATGGGTTTCTCCGTTGGCCGCGCCGCCGCCGGCCGTCAGACGGAATACGCCGCCGGCCACCAACAGGTAGCCCTTATCGGCCTCATCGCTTTTGGCGCGGATGGCGTCCTTGCCGGATACCACGGTGATCTGTCCGTCATAAATGCGGATGCTGTCGTTGGCGTCGATGCCCCGGCCCTCCGCCGTGATATCGTACGCGCCGCCGGTGATCTTGAGATCATCCTTGCCCACAATGCCATGGCCCGCCGATACGATGGTCAGGCTGCCCGCGCCGTTCAGGGTGATATCATCCCGGGAGAAGATGGCGGCGTCGATCTCGCTGCCCTCCTCAAAGCCCGCAGCGGTCAGCGTGTTTTGGCTGCCTGCGGCCAGGGTGATGAACGTTTTATCGGCGTTCTCCACATGGATCGCCGCGCCGTCGGCGGTGATCTCCACGCCGTCCAGCACCAGCTGCACCTTATCGCTGTCCCCCACGCTGACGGTCACGCTGCCGTTCATCGCGCCGCTGAGCACATACGTGCCCGCCTCGGTGATGGAAACCGCCGTCTGGCCGTCCAGACGGATGGTTTGCGCGCCATCGACATCCCACTCGCCGGAAAGATCGCGCTTGCTGAAATACTCCGAAAGATCGATGGCCATATCCTCCGATCCATCGGCAAGCACCGCGCAGAGGCTGAGCGCCAGCGCCGCGGCCAGCAGGATCGCAAGCATTTTTTTCATTGAATAACCCCTCCCTTGATCAAAGCTCAGAGGCCTCGCCGGGCGCCCGGCACAGGCTGATTTCCAGATTGCCGTTATGGCAGCGCAGCTGGTCGATCATTTCCTTTTCGTTGGCGCCGCTCCGCAGCACCACATCGTAGCGCAGCTTGAACATGCTGCCCATGTTGGTGGTCTTGACCTGCTCCAGCTTCCACCGGGCGCAGTACTTGCCCAGCAGCGGATCAAACACGCCGTCGTAATTGAGGTTCTCGGGAATGGTGATGCGCAGCTCCTTTTCCAGCCCCTTGGCCGCGGGATCAAAGGCCCCGGACACCAGGAACACCAGGCACAGGATCAGCGCGAACAGCACGGCGTAGGCCAGATAGCCCATGCCGGCGATCAAGCCGGCCACCATGGAGAGGAAGATCAGGGCGATCTCCTTGGCGGAGCCCGCCGCGCTGCGGAAGCGCACCAGGCTGAAGGCGCCCGCCGTGGCCACGCCCGCGCCCACGTTGCCGTTTACCATCATGATCACCACGCAGCTGAGGGCCGGCATGGCAAGCAGCGACGCCAGGAAGCTGCGGTTGTAGCCCGAGCGGCGGGAGGCCGTAAAGGCGATCATGCCGCCGATCACCAGGGCCACGCCCACGCAGAGCAGAAACTGATTAAGTGTGATCACGGATACGGACGCGGAATCAAAGATGCCGCCAAACAAAGTATTAAGCATAGCGCAATCCTCCATTCGTTTTTTCCGCCGCCATCAGCTGCTGATAGGCGGTGCCATATTTGGAAAAGCTGGTCTTGTAGATTTTGTTCTCCGACAGGAAATCCACCATCCACCGGGGATAGCCGCCGGGGCTTTTGAGCTCCATCAGCACAGAATCGGCGGGCAGGATCATCTGTCCCAGGGCGCTGCCGGAAAGATCAATATCATCGGTGCGCCAGCGGATGTTTTCATCCAGGGTCAGGCGAAAATCGGTGCCGTCCACCGGGGCGTAGGCCTCCCGCTCGTAGCAGAGCAGCATGGCGGGCAGCAGCGTCGGGCCGTAGAAGGCGCGGAAGCTTTCGATCTCCCGGGCGATCTGGCTGTCCTCCGGCAGCGGGCGTCCCGTCTCCAGGGCGTCCATGGCCAGGCGATGGGGCAGGGCCAGGCGGCGCTTGTATACCACCGATTCATACTTCTTTTTGAGCTCCACAAACACCGTGCTGTCCCCCGTGGCCTTCTGGTAGCTGCGCACGCGCAGCTTTTCTTTATACAGCGGCTTATCGATGGAATCGCGCACCAGGCGGAAGCTGTCGGTATCAAAATAAATATTGCGGATGGTGTGCCGGCCATACTGATCCAGCGCCAGGTGGCCAGCCATGGCCTCCACCAGCATATCCCGCTGCCTGCGGTTCAAAACATACTTTACCTCATAGCGCTTGAATGTCATCTGAGCATCCATGTCTGTCACCTCCTGACACGCACATCTTACAAAGGGAAGCTTAAAGCAACCTTAAAGCAAACAAAAGTTTTTCCCCGGGGGCGTTTCTTCGGGGCGCGATTTGATTTTATCGGCAAAATATGGCGCGGAAATGACCGTGCTGTAAACAAAAAGCCTTGAATGGGCAGGCATTTTTCTGTATAATATTGCGCATACAGATGCAAAGGGGGAGCAGCCTAATGTCTCAGCCCATGCGCGGCGGCCCCATGGGGCGCGGATTTTTGACCGAGGAAGAAAAAGCCAACCGGCCCCGGGTGACCGGGGCGCTGCTGAAGCGCGTATTTTCCTATCTGAAGCCCTATTGGAAGCAGCTGGCGCTGATCCTGGCGGCCATCGCCATGAGCAGCCTGCTGGGCCTGTACCCCAGCATCCTGACCGGGCGCATCATCGACGAGGGCCTGATCGGCCGCAGCCTGAGCGCGCTGATCAAGCTGATCCTGCTTTCCCTCGGGGTGACGCTGCTCAGCAGCCTGATCAGCGTGGGACAAAACTACCTGAACACCTGGATCGCCCAGCACATCGCCTTTGATATGCGCAACAAGATGTACGCGCACCTGCAAAGGATGAGCCAGCGGTTCTTTACCGCCAACAACCAGGGCGATATCATCACCCGCATGACCAGCGATATCAGCGGGGTGGAGCGGGTGATCACCAGCACCTTCACCTCTATCCTGTCCAATGTGATCACGCTGATCGCCGCGCTGGTGATCATGTACCGGCAAAACTGGGTGCTGGCCACCATCGGCGTGCTGGTGGTGCCGCTGTTTATCATCCCCACCCGCAGCGCAGGCAAGACCCGCTGGAGCCTGACCCGGGAGAGCCAGGAATGCAACGACCAGGTAAACGGCATCCTGAACGAGACGCTCTCCGTCAGCGGACAGCTGCTGGTGAAGCTTTTCGGCAAGGAGCAGGCGGAATACGAGCGCTACCGCAGCGCCAACGAGCGGATGGTGAAGCTCAACATCAAGGAAAGCATGGCCGGCCGCTGGTTCTTTATGGTAATCCAAACCTTCTCCAGCATCGGCCCCATGGCGCTGTACCTGGTGGGCGGCATCCTGATGATGAAGTACGACCAAAGCATCAGCGTGGGCGATATCACGGTGATGGTCACCATGCTGGGCCGCCTGTATGGGCCGGTCAACAACCTGCTGAACATGCAGGTGGAATGGATCCGCAGCATGGCCATGTTTACCCGCATCTTTGAATACTTTGATCTGCCGGTGGAGATCGAGAACGCGCCGGACGCCATCACCCCGGACAGTTGCGACGGCAGCGTGATCTTCTCCCACGTGGGGTTCAGCTACGAGCCGGAGCGGGAGATCCTGCACAATATCAGCTTTACCTTAAAGGCCGGGCACAGCGTGGCCATCGTGGGCCCCAGCGGCTCGGGCAAGAGCACCATCATCAACCTGATCCCCCGGCTGTACGATACCAAATTCGGCACAGTATACTTTGGCGGGCACGATGTTAAAAAGCTGGATCTGGGCTTCCTGCGCAAAAACGTGGGCATCGTCAGCCAGGAAACCTACCTGTTTAACGGCACCATCAGGGAAAACCTGCTCTACGCCAAGCCGGACGCCACTGAGGAGGAGCTGATCGAAGCCTGCAAGCAGGCCAATATCTACGATTTTGTGCTGAAGCAGCCCGAGGGGCTGGACGCCATGGTGGGCAACCGGGGCCTGAAGCTCTCCGGCGGCGAAAAGCAGCGGCTTTCCATCGCCCGGGTGCTGCTGAAGGATCCGGTGCTGCTGATCTTTGACGAGGCCACCAGCGCCCTGGATTCCATCAGCGAGGCCAAGATTCAGGAGGCCATCGAGCCCATCATCCAGAACCGCACCAGCATCCTGATCGCCCACAGGCTCAGCACCATCCTGGCCGCCGACGAGATCCTGGTGGTCAAGGACGGCGTGATCTGCGAGCGCGGCGTGCACGCCGACCTGGTCAAGGCGGGCGGCACCTATACGGAGCTTTACGAGACGCAGTTCAAAAAAGCGCTGGAAAAGGCGGAGGGATAAACATGTTTTTCAAGGAATTGCATTTTCCCTTGCAATTCCCCATCTATATATATATAATGATAGATAGTTGTGCGATGATGCCGCATATGCGGAGAAATCGTCAAAGCTTTTTGGATGAAAGAGGGAAATGGAATGAAAAAGATCCTGTCCGCGATCCTTGCTTTCCTGATGCAGCTGTTCGGGCTCGCCACGCCCGAGGTTTCCATGCAGCAGGTGGTGGACGCAAACAACCTGAACAGCCTGCTGCAGCGCTATTCCAATGTGTGCGTCACCGTGCAGTCCGATTATATCGGCAGCAGCGTGCGGTACTTCTCCGCCGATACCCGCTATGAGGATCTGACCGGCGCGCTGAACGCCCAGGAGCTGCCTTATCAGTATACCCTGACCACCGAGGATGCCGATTACGCGGTCATGAACACCGAGGGCCAGGAAGGGCTGCTGCGCCAGTTCTGGTATGTTATGAGCGATGAGGAAGCCGCCGCCCGGCGCACCGTGCTGACCAGCGACGTGAACATCGTCCCCCTCTCCTATGCCGGGCTGAAGGTGGACAGCATCGCCAAGAGCGCCCATAATACGCTGACGATGACCGCCACCGTGCGCTCCGATGAGCCCTATGCGCTGCTGGGCCTGCCGGAAGGGGCCGTTTGCCATCAGGCGCAGTACACCTTCGTGATCGACCGCGGCAACTACGCCCTGAAGAGCTACACCGCCACCCTGTGCCTGGATGACGGCACCGCGCTGCCTTATTATCAGGTAAGCGTATCCTACAACGATGTGCTAGCCCCCGAAAGCATGGTTGCCATGAGCATGCAGATCCTCCAGAGCGAGCTTGCTCCCATCGAGCCCATGTACACCTGCACGGTGATTTATAACCCCGGCACCGACGCGGAGGAAACCTTCTCCCTCCGCACCGACGCCATCACCGCCCTGGGGCTCGTGCTGCGCGACGGCTACGCCCTGTACGCGGACGCGGAGGGCACCGACGCCACGATCGTCAACGTTCCCGGCCAGTATGACGCCACCTATTTTGCTCTGCCCATCGCGGAGTAATCCTTTCCACCATAAAAAACGCCCCGCCGAGCGCCATTTGCCCGGCGGGGTTTTGTTATTGCTTTTATCCGATCAGCGTGGTGGTAAACCAGGCGGTATACACCCGGCCCGGCTGCAGCAGGGTCACATAGGGCTTATCCTCAAAGTTATCGCTGTCCTGCGCGCGGCCCGGCATACCGTGCCAGGGCTCCAGGCAAAGGTAATCGGCGTTGGCGCCGGGCTTGGTCCACACGGCCAGCACTTCCATCTTGGGGAAATCAAACCGCAGGCCGCGGCCGGTATCCTTATGCACCAGATCCACGCTGCGGCTGTTGAGCCCCGCAAAGATCAGCGCGTCGCGGGCGTCGAACAGCTGATGGGACAGGGGCAGCACCCGGCCGTTCTGCAGCTCATCCAGATGCTCCGCGCCGTCGGCCAGGTAGCCGTTCGGGGCCAGGGTATTTTCGCCGCTCTCTTCCTTGGCAAACACCAGCTGATAATCCTCAAAGGCCGCGCCGGGCTCCATGGGGCAGACGAAGCCCGGATGCCCGCCCACGCACATGGGCATGACCGCGTCGGATTTGTTTTCCACCAGGAAGGTGGTGGTATAGCCGTTCTCAAACAGGCGGTAAGTGACATGGAAGGCAAAATCGAAGGGATACATGGGCTTGCTTTCCTCGGTGGGCGTCAGCACCAGATCGATAAAATCATCGCCCAGATGGCTCACGGCAAAATCCGGCTCCCGGGTAAAGCCGTGCTTGGTCATGGGATAGGTTTTGCCGGCGATCACGATCTTGCCATCCCGCACGGAGCCGCACACCGGGAACAGCACCGGCGCGTGCTGCGCCCATACTGCCGGATCGGCCTGCCAGATCACCTCGCGGCCGTCGGTCCCCTTGAAGGATGTGATCTGCGCGCCCTTGGTGCGCACCTTGGCCGTGGTATTTCCATACCGAAGTTCAAATTCTGCCATACCAGCTTCCTCCTTGCTTATACGTTTTCAAAGAACGGCTCGCCGTTTTCCCGGCGCAGCACGCCCATATCGTCAAACTCCAGCTTTTCAGGCTTGTCCCCCTGCAGGTAGCGCAGGATCTCGTCCATGCGCACGCTCTCCTGGAAGCTCATCAGGGTGAAGGCCACGCCATGGCGCTTGGCGCGCCCCGTGCGGCCGATGCGGTGGGTGTAATACTCGTTCTCCATGGGCAGATCATAATTGATCACGGCCTCCACATCAAACACATCGATGCCGCGGGCCGCCACGTCGGTGCACACCAGGATGGGGAACTTTCCTTTTTTATAGGCCTCCATGGTCTTGTTGCGCTTGCTCTGGGGAATATCGCCATGGATGCACTCGGCGTTATAGCCCTTCTTCTGCAGGATGGAGCACAGCCGGTCGGTCATGGATTTGGTGTTGGTAAAGATCATCACCCGGCTGAACTCGTCGCTGTCCAGCAGGTATTCCAGCCGCTCCTGCTTGTTATGCCGGTCGACCTCGATGATGTACTGGGTGATATGGGGCTTGTTCTCGTCCACCGCCTCGATGGTGATCTCCACCGGGTTATACTGATACTTCCAGCTGATGGTCATCACATCCTGATTGGTGGTGGCGCTGAACATCACCAGCTGCCGGTCGCCCGGGGTGGATTCGATGATTTTGGTCACATCCTTGACGAAGCCCATTTTGAGCATTTCGTCGGCCTCGTCCAGCACCATGGTATGCACGCCGTCCAGCCGGGCCAGGCCGCGATCCATCATATCCAGCATGCGGCCCGGGGTGGCCACCACGATCTGGGGCTTACGCTTGAGGGCCATCATCTGCTTTTTGATGGGCTGGCCGCCGTACAGGGTGGCGATGCGCGCGCCCTTGATGAACCGGGACAGCTGGGTCAGATCCTCCGCGATCTGCAGCGCCAGCTCCCGGGTGGGGGCCAGCACCAGCTCCTGGATGTAATTCTCCTTGAGCTGCAGATACTCCAGCATGGGGATGCCGAAGGCGCAGGTTTTGCCCGTGCCGGTGGGCGCAATGGCGATCACGTCGTTGCCCTCCATCATCACGGGGATGGTCTGCGCCTGCACGGGGGTGGCTTCGGTGAAGCCCATTTTATCCACAGCCTTCAATACCTCCTGGGAGATATCCAGGCTGTCAAAGCGTATTTTTTCAGTTTCTGCCACGGGTTTTGTCTCTTCTTTCTATATTTAATCGATGAGCCCGCGCATGCGCGCCAGCTCGATCACGCCCTGTACCATGCCCTGCACCAGCCGCTGCTGATAGGCCGGGCAGGAGAGCAGCAAATCCTCCTCCATGTTGGTCATATACCCCATCTCGATCAGGAAGGAGGGCATCCGGGACCAGTTGTTGCCCACGTAGTTGTCGTTGAGCAGGTACGCGCCCTTGTGCATGCCGGTGGCGTCCTGCATGGCCTGCAGCATGGTCTCGGCCATCCGGCGGTATTCGGCCTCTTCCGCCACCTGATGGGCGTAGGAGGACATCAGCGGGCTGTATACCTCGATGCCCTGCACGTCGGGATTGCTGCTGCGGGAGTTGCAGTGCAGCCGCAGCACAAAATCGGCGCTGATGGAATTGGGGATATCGGAGCGCTCCAGCATGCCCACAAAGGTATCCTGCATATCGCGGGTGACGCACACCGACGCGCCCTGCGCCATCAGGGCGTTGCGCAGCTGCATGCCGATCTCCAGCACCAGCTGGGATTCCATGCGCTTGGTCTCCACGCCCTTGGCCATCGTAACGCCCCGCAGCGTATCGCCGGTCAGCGTATCGGGCAGCGCCGGCGGCGTATAGGGCATCAGCACGCTGCCCTCGTACAGGGCGTTGCCCGAGGTGGTCAGCACGGTGATCGTCACGGCGTCGTCCGCATAGGTGCAGGGCATCGCCACGTCGCCCTCGTAGAGGTAGTTGGCCCCGGCATATAATGTGATCCTATGCCATTCCTGGGGGCTCTTGCAGCGCAGCACCACGCTGTCGCGCCCCGGCACCCGGAAGCGGTAATGGATCCCCCCATCCCCCGCAGTGGGATCCGCCGGCACATCCAGCCGGGTCTGCAGCAGCTGTTTGCCGTTCAGGGCATAGACGTTCAGCCCCAGGCGGGCGGTCTCCACAGTGCCCGGCAGATCGCAGACGCCCTCAAAATGCCCATTGGGGGAATAGAGCACCCGGCTGCCCTCGTCATTCTTGGTATCGAAGGTCACATAGGCGAAGGCCAGGCTGGGCAGATCAAAGCTGTAACGCACGGCATGGGGCGACGCCTCCGTCCGGATGGCGGCCTCCTCCGCCCAGGCGGGCGCGCAGCCGCAAAGCATCGCGAAAACCAGCAGCCAGGCAAGCTTTTTCACGAAAAAACCCCTTTCAGGCAGCATTTGGATACAGTCCATTTTCCATTATACTGTGCGCGGACAAAGGCTGTCAAGGCTCTGATGAAAATACAGGCGGCGTTTCCGGCTGCATGCCGTATTTGGCGTATCATTTGCCGTTTCTTCCCTTGACATCCACAATATGCTGTGTTATTCTGTCATCGACAACTTGATGCGTGTCCTTTAACCAGGTCCAGAGAGGCCGGGAAGGCAGCGAAGGTATGTGCCTCAAAAGCGTATGCCGCCTTGCCCTGCCCGGGGTAAGGCGTTTTTGTATGGCGAAGGAGCGCAGGGTTGATCATCACAAGGAGGCCTCACCAATGAAGCTGACCTACAACGTAAAAGACAAGCCCTCCGTCAGTAAGCTGATCGTATTCGCCCTGCAGCAGCTGCTGGCCATCCTGGCCGCCACCATCGCCGTGCCCTCCATCGTGGGCAACGGCATGAGCCAGTCCGCCGCCCTGTTCGGCGCCGGCGTGGGCACCATCGTGTACCTGCTGTTCACCAAGTTCAACAGCCCGGTGTTCCTGGGCTCCTCCTTCGCCTTCCTGGGCTCCATGTTCTCCGCCTTCGGCGGCGCCGTTTCCGTGCAGGTGGGCTATGCCGGCCTGATCATCGGCGCTGCGCTGGCCGGCCTGGTGTACGTGATCATCGCCCTGGTGGTCAAGGTCGCCGGCGTCAAATGGATCAATAAGCTGATGCCTCCCGTGGTCATCGGCCCCACCGTGGCCATCATCGGTCTGTCCCTGGCGGGCAACGCCGTGGGCGACGCCCTGCACGGCGCTGCGCTGGACGGCGGCGCGTATGTGATGACCGGCGCCGTTTGGGCCAACCTGATCTGCGCGCTGGTTACCCTGTTCACCGTCATCGCCTGCTCCGTCAAGGGCAAGAAGATGGCCAAGCTGATCCCCTTCATCATCGGTATCGCCGCCGGCTACGCGGTGGCCCTGATCTTCACCCTGATCGGCCGCGGCAACGGCAATGAAGCCCTGCAGCTGATCGACTTCTCCAAGTTCTCCAATATGAAGTGGGTTCCCGACTTCACCTTCATTGAGGCCTTCAAGGGCTTCGGCAGCGTGACCGCCGAGTACATCGGCACCGTGGCTGTGGCCTATGTGCCCGTGGCCTTCGTGGTATTCGCCGAGCATATCGCCGACCATAAGAACCTTTCCACCATCATCGATCAGGACCTGCTGGAGAACCCCGGCCTGCATCGCACCCTGCTGGGCGACGGCGTCGGCTCCATGGTGGGCGCGTTCTTCGGCGGCTGCCCCAACACCACCTACGGCGAGAGCGTGGGCTGCGTGGCCATCACCGGCAACGCCTCTGTAATCACCATCCTGTGCACCGCCATCCTGGCCATCGCCGCTTCCTTCTTCGGCCCCTTCGTCACCCTGCTGAGCACCATCCCCAGCTGCGTGATGGGCGGCGTGTGCATCACCCTGTACGGCTTCATCGCCGTGAGCGGCCTCAAGATGCTGCAGCCTGTTGACCTGAACGACAACCGCAACCTGTTCACCGCTTCCGTGATCCTGATCTGCGGCATCGGCGGCATGACCCTCAAGATCGGCGCCGTCACCCTGACCGAGGTTGCCTGCGCCCTGATCCTGGGCATCATCGTCAACCTGGTGTTCAACAAGCGCTCCGCTCAGTAATCCCCCATACAAATCTACGGCCTGGATCAACACTCCAGGCCGTTATTATTTTGTAATTTCAAATTGGGATTTGGCGGGGGAGGAGGTACGTTAGAGGCCTCCGCGGCCTCTAAAACTCTGCGCCAAAGGGCCGCTTCCTCTGGACTCCCAACGGACGGGCCAACTTGGATCGGCGAACAAACTCGTTTTCATCAGTTTGGTTATGGCCACCAAGCGAGTTCCCTGGCAAAAGAACAAAGAGAGAAAACCGGAAAAATGAACGAGCTCATTTTTCCGGTTTTCTCTCTTTGTTCAGCGGTGCGTTTTGCGCACCGCGCGCACGGCAGAGCCGTGCTGCCAGGGAACGGTGGACGGCGTTAAAGCCTGTTGGCGAAAAATTCAGCAGCATTTACGGCGACAAAGCAGGTTTTCTGCTTCTCTTTTGACTCAAAAGAGAAGCGTACCCCTTCCGCGCCAAATCCTAATTCGTCGGTACACGATCGGTTAAAGCTTGAAATCAGCCCCAGCAGCCTGCCTTTTTGCGCTGGTTCTTGGCCTCGTACATCCGCGCGTCGGCGGCCTGCACGTGGGCGTCCAGGGAGATATCGTCATTGCCGTCGGTATGAACCGCGCCGATGCTGAGCCCCAGGTTGTACGGCGCGCCGCTCCTTTGGGCATAGGTTTCCGCCCTGGCCAGGATTTGCTCCTTCAGATCCTTTTCCTTGCCCGAGGCGATGATCAAAAATTCATCTCCTCCATAGCGCATGATAAAATCGCGGGCGCCGCAGGCCTCCTGGAGCAATTGGGCAGTGGCCTTGATGGCGGCGTCGCCCGCCTCATGGCCGAAGCGATCATTGATGCCCTTCATGTTGTCCATATCGATAAAGAGCACCTGGGCGCTACCATCCTCCTCCAGGAGCAGCTCGTATACCTCCTGGCCAAAGCGCTTGTAGCCGAAGCGGTTGTATACGCCGGTCAGGGCGTCATGAACATACAGATCATCCAGCACGCTGTTGAGCTGGCGGAGCAGGCATTTTTTGCGCACATTTTCGATGGCGATCTCCAGAAAGTTGAAGATGCTCTCGTGCAGATTCAGCTTGGCAGCCTCGCTGATGGAATCCATGACGATATAGCCAATGCAGTAGGTGTTGTAATGCAGCGGATAGAACACCAGGAAGCGCTCATCCCGGATCAGATCGCCCGGCAGCAGCTGCCGGCTTTCAAAGCGCGCGTACTGATGCTTGCCCTCCGCCGAAAGATCGCAGCGGCTGCAGGCGGCCAGAATGACCTCCTGCCCGAAGCGGCGGGCGTCATGCTTCCACTGCTTCTTTTCGTAATTATCAAAATAATAATCGTTGATGCACAGATAGATGCTGCGGCAGCCAAAGATCGGATGATGCTTCTCGATGATCTCCAGCAGCTCGGACAGATCGGAGGCGTTGAACATCTCCGCCGCCATCTGATCCTGCAGGGAATAGAAGTTTTTGAGGAATCGGGTTTGCCGGTAATATTTTTCGCGGATATACCCGGGCTTGGTGATCTCCTGGCAGCCGCAGGAATCGGAGAGGATCAGCCGGTGCGGAAAGACGATGCGCTCCCGCTGCTCCCTGCCGTCAATCTTATCCAAAAGCACCTGCATGGCATAATGATTCAGCGCGGCGTAATTGCCATCCACCGTGGCCAGGCGCGGGCTGGAGAGCTCTGCGCTGGGCACGTTATCGAACCCCGCCACGATCACATCCTCCGGGATGCGGTATCCGTGCTCCTTGAGCACGCCGATCAGGCCCAGGCCCATCTCGTCATTGGCGCACAGAAAGGCGTCCGGCAGGGGCTTGCCCGATTGCAGCCAGCGCCGCGCCGCCTCCGCGCCGTCCGAGGTGCGCCAGGAGCAGGGGATCAGCGTGATATCCTCCTCTAAAATGCCGTGCTCCCGGCAGGCGTCCAGAAAGCCGTCCCGCCGCCATAGCCCCTCCGGGCAGCCGTTATCCAGAATGCCGGTCAGATAGGCCAGCCTGCGCGCGCCGTGCTCTTTGATGACGTGGGCGGTGATATCATACTGTGCGTCATGGTTATCGATGCCCACCAGGGTGCACCCGTCGATGCTGCAGCCGATGGTCACCGCCGGTACACCCGCCTCCCGGATGCGCCGGGCCAGGCGCCGACGGGCATAATCCAATACGATCTGGTTTCCCTGTACCAGCGCGCCGTCAAAGCCGCTGATATCAGGCAGATCAAAGATCATGTATTCGCTTCTGCCCTTTTCGTCGTCCAGCTCCTTGCCGAAGCAATCGAACACAAACAGGCGGATATCCTGCCGCTCGTCCACAAACTGCTTGACACCCTGCAGCGAGCTCTCCACCAGTTCATAATTCCAGTCCACGGTAAACAGGGCGATTCGGTATTCCTTCATCGCAAGTATGCTCCGTTCCTCACTGCCTCCCGACGATCCTCCGGGATACGCTGCACAAAACAGGCGTCCGACCAGGCGCGCCATCCTGCAATATGGGTTTTCAGATCGAATGGATCAAATAATGTTGAACAGAAATATCATAGCACAGGCCGGTAAAAATGTAAAGCACAAAGCATAGATGGAAGAACGCCGCCGCTTTCCATGCATCGCACCTCTGGTCAGCAGCGGCTCGTCTGCGCCGCGGCACGCCTCCGCGTTTCGCAACAATTAATCATATATTGACAACACTCAAGGAATAAACTATAATAATTAAGTGTTTTTATTATACATTTTTTACATATTGAGCGAGGAGCTAAATTCGATATGAAGAAAAAATGGCCTGTATTGCTCATCCTGGCCGTGGCGGTGGCGGCGCTGTTTCTGCCCGCGGCCGGGCTGCACGTGCATGCCCAGTTGGGCGCGGAAACGGCGGCGCTGTTCCCCGATTCTCTGTCCCTGTGGGATGTGATCAGCCGCGGCGCCTCCGCCCTGCCCGTGGATCAGGTGCCGGCGCTGTCCGTGCTGCACCTGGGGCGGCTTCCGCTGCTGCTGGGCATGATCGCGATGATCTGCTCCGCCCTGACGGCCTTCCTGCGCAGGAAGGGTATGGCGCAGCTTTCGCTGATCCTGGCCTGCCTCTCCGCCGCGCTGCTGGGCGCGGGCACCATGCAATGGCTCAATATCGAGGACAGCCTCCTCTTTACCGTGCTGATCTCCGCCAAGGCCTGGGCGTATGTGCCGCTGGCCGCGGCCGTGGTGCTGGCGGTGTACAGCCTGGTGGCGCTCAAGGGCGCGGAGCCGGTGCTGACCGACGATAAAAAGCTGCGTCTGATCAGCGCCTGCCTGGCCGTTGCCGCCCTGCTGATGATGCTGCTGCCTGCCTACGTGATCAGCGTGCCCGATACCATCACGGCCAATCCCGCCGATGCTTCGGCCATGAACCGCAGCGTCAGCCAGTACAGCCTGATCCTGGGCAAGGAAAGCAACCTGTACGAGCAGGGACAGGAAAAGGGCGTATACGCCGATATCCTCACCGGCGATCTGGCCCAGCTGGAGCCCTACTCTGCCGACGCCAACAACATCCGCGGCGTCTTTGTGATCCGCAATAACAATACGGCGCTGAACGCCGCCCTGCTGGCCGCGGCCATCCTGCTGCTCCTCTCCGCCGTGCTGGCGCTGATTCCCCGGGTGGACCGCTGGTTCCCCCTGGCCGCCGGCGCGCTGGGCGCGGTGCTGCTGTGCACGGGCACGCTCTCCATCCTGTCCGTGGGCGACGCCGATATGTATTCCTCCGCCTCCCGGCAGCTGCTGCACCTGGGCCTGGGCACCATCACCCCCATCCCCCTGCTGGCGGCGCTGCTGGCGGTGTTCTCCGCGGCGGCGGGCGCGCTGGGCGTTAAATACGCCAACGAGCCCTATTTTGTGAACCCCGTGCCGGAAAAGCTGCGGCTGCGCTTTGTGGCCATCAGCCTGGCGGTGCTGGCCCTGGCGTGCATGGCCGCGCCCAACATCACCGTTTCCTTTACCAAGCCCAACAAAACCAAGGTGCAGGCCACTGCCACGCTCAGCGGCGTTGACGCGGTGACCTTCCGCGCCGCCGACCGGCTGGCCAACCCCACCGACAGCAAGGATAAAGCGGTTTACGGCGAGGACGACGCCGAGTACAGCGCCGCCGCCGTCAATGCGGCCACCGCAAAAACGGCCAAAACCTTTACCTGGCTGACCTGGCTGGCGCTGGGGCTGACCCTGGCCGCGCTGGCGGTGATCCTGCTGAACAGGAGCCGCAAGCTGGCCATCCTGCTGCTGCTGGCGGCGCTGGCGCTGCGGCTGGTGACCTGGCTGGCGGCCTCCAGCGGGCTGCCCCGGGCGGTGGCCACGGGCAGCGGCACGCTGTATCTGTACGCCTCGCTGCCGCTGCTGATATTCGCGGCCTTCTTCACCAACTTCTCCCATATGGAGCAGCTGCCCAAAAAGTACAAGCTGTTCCTGATGATGCTGCCCTTCCTGCTGGCGGTGTTCCTGTTCAGCTATCTGCCGCTGTACGGCTGGAGCTACGCCTTCTATAATTACAAGTTTGGCGTCTCCATGGATCAGCAGGAGTTTGTGGGCCTCAAATGGTTTACCGAGATGTTCACCAACGCCGCCAACCGGGATAACATCGTGCGGGTGCTGAAGAACACCTTCGGCATGAGCGGCCTGAACCTGCTGACCAGCTGGATGCCCATGATCTTTGCGGTGTTCCTCAACGAGATCACCCGCACAAAGTTCAAGAAGTTCGTGCAGATCTTCACCACCCTGCCCAACTTCATCTCCTGGGCGCTGGTATTCTCCTTCGCCATGTGTCTGTTCGCGGCGGATACCGGCATTTTCTCCAAGTTTATGATGAGCGTGGGGCTGAACGACCCGGCCAATCCCACGGTCTGGCTGAACTCCAGCCAGCACATCTGGCTCAAGATGTGGGGCTGGAGCACCTGGAAGGGCCTGGGCTGGGGCGCCATCATGTATCTGGCCGCCATCGCCGGCATCGATCAGGAGCTCTACGAGGCCGCCCGCGTGGACGGCGCCAACCGCTGGGCGCTGATGCGGCATATCACCCTGCCCAGCCTGCTGCCCACCTTCTTCGTGCTGCTGATGCTCTCCATCTCCAACATCCTGAACAACGGCATGGAGCAGTACCTGGTGTTCCAGAACCCCATGAACCGCCAGACCATCGAGGTGCTGGACCTGTACGTGTACAACATCACCATCGCCTCCGGCGGCACGGCGCTGTACAGCTACGCCACCGCCATCGGCATCCTCAAAACCCTGGTCAGCGTCACGCTGCTGTTCTCCGCCAACTTCATCTCCAAGAAGCTGCGCGGCGAATCCATCATGTAAGGGAGGCGAAAAGCAATGACGGCGATCGATAAAAAGCTGGAAAAGGCCATGCGCGAAAATCACCGCAAAAATAAGCAGAAGCTCTCCCGCGGCGACATCGCGTTCAACATCATCAACTACGCGGTGTTTGTGCTGATCACCCTGGCCTGCATTTTCCCCTTCTACTATCTGTTTATCAACACCATATCGGATAACGAGCTGGTGCGCCTGGGCCAGATCCAGCTCTATCCCCGGGGCATCCATTTTGAAAACTACGTACAGGTGCTCAAGATCCCGGGCATCATAGACGCGCTGTTCGTCTCCATCGCCCGCACAGTGCTGGGCACCATCTGGACGGTGGGCGGCTGCGCCTTCCTGGGCTACCTTTGCACCAAGCAGGAAATGTGGCTGCGCAAGGTCTGGTACCGGCTGATCATCATCACCATGTACTTCTCCGCCGGCCTGATCCCCTGGTATATGAACCTGCGCATGCTGGGCTTCCTGGATAACTTCTGGGTCTACGTGATCCCCGGTCTGGTGTCGCCCTACAACGTGATCCTGGTCAAAACCTTCATCGAGGCGCTGCCGCCCTCCCTGGAGGAGAGCGCCACCCTGGACGGCGCGGGCTATACCAAGCTGTTTGTCTCTATCATCATGCCGCTGATCACCCCCATCCTGGCCACGCTGTGCATCTTCTCCGCCGTGGGCCAGTGGAACAGCTTCACCGATACCATGATGCTGATGCCCTCCGGCAAGAACTACACCCTGCAGTTCCTGCTGTACAAGTACCAGAACGAGGCCTCCTCCCTGGCGGCCCTGGTGCGCAACACCCAGGATTCCAGCTCTCTGGCCAACGTGGCCACCAAGCAGACCGCCCTGTCGGTGCGCATGACCGTGGCCATGGTGGTCACTTTGCCCATCCTGTGCGTGTATCCCTTCTTCCAGCGCTACTTTGTAAAGGGCATCATGATCGGCGCGGTTAAGGGCTGATGTACATTGTGCTTTATCCCGCTAAAACGGGAAGCAAATAAAAATTATTTTTCAAGGAGGAACCCCCGGTATGAAGAAACTTCTGTCTCTCGTACTCACCCTGGTGATGCTTGCCTCCCTGGCCGCCGTTCCGGCGATGGCCGAGGAATACCGCGAGCCCATTACCCTGGTCATGTTCTCCGAGCTGGCCAACTACGCCGGCGAGCAGCAGGGCTGGTTTGCCAAGGAGCTCAAGGACCGCTTTAACGTGACCCTGCGCTATGTATCCAGCAACGTGGATGGCAACGCCTGGACCGCCGCCGTTTCCGCCGGTGAGCTGGGCGATATCGTCTGCCTGGGCGATATGGGCGATCATTTCATCACTGCCCTGAACGCCGAGCTGCTGATGGACTGGGACGATCTGGACCTGACCCCCTACACCAACATCACCGCCTACCTGGGCGACGCCATGAAGAAGGTGTCCGACTTCGCCGCCGAGCAGGGCCATGAAGGCACCTACGGCTTCTCCTACGGCGTGGCCATGGAGAACGGCGCCTGGGCCGAGCTGACCGACCCCACCTATGCCCTGCAGATCCGCTTTGACGCCTGGGAAAAGGCCGGCAAGCCCGCCCTGGCCACCCTGGAAGATCTGCCCGCCTTCCTGCAGGCCCTGCAGGATGCCGTTCCCACCACCCCCAGCGGTGAAAAGGTGTACGCTTACGGCGGCTTCCCGGATTGGGAGGACTGCGTGATGAAGTTCACCTGGGACCTGATGACCTATTACGGATATCAGGAGTATGACTTCATGGGCGTCAACTACGCCACCCGCGACGTGGTGAACCCCCTGGCCGACGGCAGCCTGTACTACCGCGCGCTGAAGGTGAACAACGCGCTGTACCGCATGGGCCTGTTCGATCCCGAGTCCACCTCTCAGAACTTTGATACCTACAGCCAGAAACTGTCCAGCGGCCGCTACCTGATGGCCATGTGGGGCTGGATCATCGGCAACTACAACAGCGCCGAGAAGGCCGCCAACAAGGACGGCTTCGTGACCTTCATGTTTGAGGATTCCGCGCCCGCCATGCAGACCATCTCCACCTCCGGCTCCAACCGCATGTGGGCCCTGGGCGCCAACACCGAGTATCCCGAGCGCTGCCTGGAGATCATCGACTGGCTGTGCTCCGAGGAAGGCATGATCATCCAGAACTACGGTCCCAAGGGTCTGACCTGGGATTACGGCGAGGACGGCGTGCCCTTCATGACCGACTTCGGCTGGCAGTGCCAGGAAGACAAGGCCAACACCCAGATGCCCGCTGAGTACGGCGGCGGCACCTTCCAGGATGGCGAGAGCAAGATCAACCACGAGACCATCAAGGTCGAGCAGATGATCCCCGGCAAGACCTACAGCTTCAGCTACAAGGGCTGGCCCTGCTACGCCGAGCACTATGCCACCGCGCTGAGCACCGCCTGGAGCGAAGAATACGCGGACGGCGCCACCTCCGGCGTGGATCTGTACCGCAAGACCGGCAAAGTCTCCGTGCAGAGCCCCGCTGCCATCGCCTATGCCAAGGCCAGCCTGTCCGAGGAAGGCCAGCAGAAGCGCGCGCAGTTTGCCCCCGTCATGAAGGAATACAGCTGGAAGTGCGTCTACTCCGAAACCGAGGAGGAGTTCGAGGCCAACTGGACCTACATGGTGGAAACCTGCCGCGGCTACGGCTATGACGACGTTGTGGCCGAAAAGATGGCGGATATCGAGAACTGCTTCGCCTTCATGGATGCCAACGACTGATCCATCCGCATTCATATTCCCCGCCTCCCTGGAAACAGGGAGGCTTTTTTATGAGGCGGGCCGAAGATTTATCCGGAGACGCGCAGGATGGATATGGTAATTTTATGGAGAATGTGCTATACTTATTTACGTTCAATTATAATCTGTCATTTATGGCCTTCGCCCGGCGGGCGGAGCGACGGGAGAACATATGGGACAGCATGGAAGAACGCTGCAAAAAATATTTGCGCTGCTGCTGATCGCGGCAAGCGTGTTTGCCGGCGCCCTGGCAGATGGCATCGTCTATACCGAAAACGAGTGGAACTTTGTGGACGCCTCCATGGATGTATCGGGCGGCATCCCGGAGGGCGCAGCCGGGGCGCTGCTGCGCATCCGCGAAAGCGGCGTGCTGCGCGTGGCCACCGAGCCCTATTATCCGCCCCAGGAATTTATCGACCCCGCGCTCACGGACCAGGCGGCCTATGTGGGCGCGGATATGGAGCTGGCGCGCTTTATTGCCGATCAGATGGGCGTGACGCTGGAGATCGTGCCCATGGCCCTTTCCCAGGTGCTACCCGCCGTGGCCGACGGCACCTGCGATCTGGCGATCTCCGCCCTGGCCTTTGTTCCGGCCCGGGCTGATCTGGTGGAGCTCTCCAAGGGCTATTACTTTGCGGAGGGCGATCCCGGCAGCGGCATCCTGATCCGGGAAGGCGACCGGGACGTTATTCAGGGCGTCGCCGATCTGGCCGACCGGGTGATCGGCGCCCAGAGCAGCTCCCTGCAGGAGACACTGACCGCCGAGCATGTGCTGCAATATAAGGAATTTCAGCGTTTTTCCTCCGTGCAGGAGGTATACGCCGCCCTGCAGGAGGGCCAGGTGGACGCCGCCACGGTGGATATCGGGCCTGCCCAGGCCTATATCCAGAATAACCCCGGCTGCGGGCTCATGCTGGTGGACGGCGTATCCTTCGCCCTGGACGCACAGTTCAAGGGAGACCGCATCGCGGGCCGCAAGGGCGATCTGGCGCTGATGTATTATATCAACGGCGTGCTGGATCTGGTGCTGGCCCAGGATCTGTATACCCAGTGGATCGGCCAGGCCGAGCTCCGGGCCGCGGAGCTGGGGCTGTAACCGCGCGGCCAATGCCTTACGGAAGGAGGCGTGAACGGTGAAGAAATGGAAGCTTCCCTGGTTTGGGCTGTTTATCGCGCTGTGTATCCTGCTCAATTACGGCGGCAGGATGCTGGCCGCCCGCCTGGGCGTCTTCCTTTGGCTGGATTCGCTGGGCACGGTGCTGTGCGCCTATGCCGCCGGCCCTGTCTGCGGCAGCATCGTAGGCATCACAGCCAACCTGATCTACGGCATGGGCAACGGCATATCCTATATTTACGGCCTGACCAGCCTGGCGCTGGGCGTCATCGTGGGCGTCGCCGCCCGGCGCGGCAAGCTGGAATCCTTGTTTGATACTCTGACGGTGAGCACGCTGGCCGCCATCGCCGCCACCGTGATCTCCGTGCCGCTCAACATCTTTTTCCATGAGGGCTGGACCGGCAACCCCTGGGGCGACGGCGTGATCAGCAAATTGTCGGAGCTGGGCTGGCCTCGGGTCATCAGCCAGTTTGCCGGGGAGTTTTATATCGATTTTGTGGATAAAATGCTGTCGCTGATCCTGCTGTTCCTGCTGACCCGGCTTGGGCGGCTGATCATGCGCTCCGGCAAGCGGAACGCCGGCAGGGCGCTGGCGGTGCTCCTGGCCGCAGCGCTGGGGCTTTGCGCCCTTCCTCTGCCCACCCGCGCAGAGGAAAGCGCCAGCGATTATAACAACTACGTGCATACGCTGTACAGCAGCACCAACGGCCTGCCCTGCGGCGAGGCCAACGATATCGCCCAGACCACCGACGGCATCCTGTGGATCGGCACCTACGCCGGCCTGTACCGCTATAACGGCCGGGAGTTCCGCTGGATGAATGATTATGAGTCGGTGCGCAACGTCAACTGCCTGTATGTGGACGCCGAAGGCCGCCTGTGGATCGGCACCAACGATAACGGCCTGTCCATCTCCATCAACGAGGAGATTTCCACCGTGCTGGATCAATCCATGGGGCTGCCCTCCAATTCCGTACGCGCCATCATCCAGAGCGCGGACGGCGATTATTATATCGGCACCACCAGCAGCATGCAGATCCTGACGCTGAACAGCGGCCTGAAAAAAATGAATACCCTGTGGGAAGTCAACTACGCCGATGATATCGCCGCCGACGCCTCCGGCCGCGTGGCCACCGTGACCAGCGACGGGCGGCTTTTTCTGCTGCGCAGCCGCAAAATACAGAGCTCCCGTCAGGTCACCAGCGAAAACGAGATCTTCCGCGCCTGCTGCTTCGATCCGCAGGGACATCTGCTGGGCGGCACCAGCCTGGGGAACATCTATGTTTTTGATATCTCCGGGGATACCTTTGAGGAATTGGGGCAGATCGCCTGCCCCGGGCTGAGCAGCATCAAGGATCTGACCTACCTGGAAAACGGCGATCTGATCATCTCCGCCGATAACGGCGTGGGCTATCTGGATCCCGCCGGCGGCTACCACGCCATCAACACCAACGATTTTAACAATTCCATCGACAATATGCTGATGGATTACCAGGGCAACCTGTGGTTTACCTCCAGCCGCCTGGGGCTGCTGCGCATGGCTCCCTCGGCTTTTAGGGATGTGTACAGCACTGTGGGCCTGCCAAGCCGCGTGGTCAACACCGTGGTCAAATGGCAGGACGTCTATTGCATCGGCACCGATAAGGGGCTGGATATGGTGGACGCGACCTGCCAACACCGCATCGTAAACGATCTGACCCGGCAGCTGGAGGGCGTGCGCATCCGCTGCATGCTGGTGGACAGCGCCGGCAGCCTGTGGATCTGCACCTACGGCAACGGGCTGATCGAGGTGGAAAAGGACGGCGCGCAGCACCTGTACAGCAGCGCCAACGGCAGCTTCGGCAGCCGGGCTCGGCTGGTGATCCAGCTTACTGACGGCACCATCCTGGCGGCGGGCGATACGGGCATCAGCTTTATCCGCGATCACCGGATCCAGCGCACCATCCGCTATTCCAACGGCCTGATCAACTCCATGATCCTGACCGCCACCGAGCTGCCGGATGGCTCCATCCTGGCCGGCACAGACGGCAACGGCATCGCCCTGATCCAAAACGGCCAGGTAACGCGCATGCTGACCCGTGAGGACGGGCTGAGCTCCGAGGTCATCCTGCGCACGGTGGCCGATACCCGCACCGGCGGGGTATTCATCGTGACCAGCAACGGGCTGTGCTATATGGAGGCCGACGGCGCCATCCGCAGGCTGGATAACTTCCCCTATTTCAACAACTACGATATCTGGATCATGGAGCAGGAAACGCTGTTTGTCATGAGCAGCGCCGGCATTTATGTGGTGGACCGGGAGGAGCTGCTCTCCGGCAAAACCGATCTCACCTATGAGCTGCTGGATTCCCGCCGGGGCCTGAACAGCGCGCTGACCGCCAACGCCTGGACGTATTACAACGAGAGCGGCGAGCTGTTTTTGCCCTGCGATACCGGCGTTTTCATCATCAACACCGCCAAATACACCTCGGATAACCCGGTATACCGCATGATGGTCTCCTCCCTGCGGCTGGACGGCGAGCCCATCCGGATCGAGCGCAGCACGCCCATCGTCATCGACCGCAGCGTGGCCAAGATCGAGATGCGCCCGGAGATCATCAACTACACCATCCAGGATCCCCAGGTGGGCTACTGGCTGGAGGGGTTTGAAAACAGCTGGAACATTCAGCCGCTCAGCAGCCTGGGCACCATTGTATATACCAACCTGCCCAACGGCGAATACACCTTCCATCTGGCGGTTTTCAATAACGACGCGACCGCCATCGTGGGCGAGCGCACCTATACCCTGATCAAGGAAAAGGCGCTGTACGATCAGCGCGGTTTTATGGTCTATTTGCTGGGCGTGCCCATGCTGGCCATCGCATGGCTCACGTTCTACTTCGTGAGCCGTCAGGTGCGGCGCGTGCAGCGGGAACTGGCCGTGGCGCGCCATCAGGTGCAGATGGGCAACGATACGGTGATGGCCATCGCCAAGGCCGTGGACGCCAAGGACGAGCGCACCAGCAGGCACTCTCAGCGCGTATCCCAATATTCGGTGATGATCGCCCAGGCGCTGGGAATGAGCGAAAAGGAATGCGAGGACCTGCGCAAGACCGCGCTGATGCACGATATCGGCAAGATTGGCATCCCGGATAACATCCTCAACAAGCCCTCCCGCCTGACCGATGAGGAATACGCGCTGATGAAATCCCATACCACCCGCGGCGCGGAGATCCTCAAGGGCCTGACGCTGATCGACCACGTGGTGGAGGGCGCGGCCTACCATCACGAGCGCTACGACGGCAAGGGCTATCCCAGCGGCCTCAAAGGCGATCAGATCCCCTTGAACGCCCGGATCATCGGCGTGGCCGACGCCTTCGACGCCATGACCGCCAACCGCGTATACCGCCGGCAGATGGATTTTGGCTATGTGCTCAACGAAATGCGCAACGGCAGCGGCACGCAGTTTGACCCGCAGATGGTGGATATCCTGCTGGGGCTGATCGAGGATGGAAAAATCAATATGGAGGAGCTGTATCCGCCCATTCCTGACCCGGCGGAGGATAACGGCCAG
>CADAHU010000035.1 GCA_902787835.1 uncultured Eubacteriales bacterium | reverse complement strand
TGGTGGAGTTTCATGGAGCTGATGGGCGGATTTGAACCGCCGACCTCATCCTTACCAAGGATGCGCTCTACCGACTGAGCTACATCAGCGCGACGAGGGTTATTATATAACATTGCCGCAAAAAATGCAAGGGGAAAATGCAAAAAAATTTGAAAAATTTGCGAAGCCTGGTTTTGAACGGGGTTTGGGGGAAACTGCGGGGATGGAGGAAAGAAGAGAAAACGGGGGAGACAGCTGGGAAAAAACGATGCAAGGAATACGGAAAAAGGAAAGAAAGGCAGAGACGGAGACGCGGCGAAAAGGGGAGAAGAAATGGACGGGATCCCAAAGAAAGAGAAGAAACGGGCAGGATGCCGAGGAAAGAATAGAGAAAAACGAATGAAGCGGCCAATGAAAAAGACGAGGGCAGAACGCGGAAGAAAGGGGAGAAGGGAACGGGCGGGAGCGGGATCACCAGGTCCAGTTGCTGGTGTCGTTGGGGTTGTCCTCGGCGGGCGCGGTGTGGGTACGGTGCAGGCGCACGTATTGCTCCGGGCGCAGCACGGTATTGAAATCGTAATAGACGCCCTCCTTGAACATGGCCTTGATGATCTCATACCGGGGATGGCCGGGGCCGTATTCATCGCCGCGCCAGCCCTCGGCGGTGGGGACGTCCACCCAGAAATCGTAATCCTCCAGTTGCTCCTGCTGGTAGGAAAGAAATTGCTTGCGCTCGGCGTAGGTCAGGGTGGGAACGTCGCCCATCCAGATGCGGCGCAGGCTTTTGAGGTGATACAGCGGGCTCAGATCGCTGACCCAGGTATGGCACAGGTTCAGGTCAATCAGCGTATCGCAGCCGGCCAGGAAGGAAATATCCTTGATATGGTTATTGAAGGCCTCCAGGTATTCCAGGGGCTTGCCGGCCAGGCAGTCCATGCTCTCGATCTTGTTATCGGACAGGATCAGCACCCGAAGCTCCGTAAGCGGCTCCAGAAAGCTGGCGTCGATGATCCAGTTATGGCCCAGATCCAGGGCACGCAGGGAGGTGGCGTAGCGCAGGCAGTCCACATCCGCGCTGGAGAGCCGCGGATCCCGGGAATTGTGGTGGGTGGAAAAAACCCAGTCGTCGGTGCGCAGGCTGTAGCCGTGGGGCAGATACAGCGTCCAGACCACCTCGATGCCATGATCCGCCATGCGGCTGCGCAGATCGGCCAACTGGGCGTCGGTCATGGGGCAGCCGGACAGATCCACCTTTTTGAGCCCCGGGATCCGGAGCAGCGCCCGGCCCAGTCGGTCGGGATCATCCAGCCCGTCCATGCCGACCAGGCTCAGATAGCCGGATTCGGTATTGAAGCGCCCCGGGTTGAACCAGTCGGTCTCGTCAATATGGGATATGACCAGGCTCTCGGCCCGGGCGGCGGTCAGCAGCAGCATAAAAACGAAAAGAAGGGACAGCGCTTTTTTCATGGAAACATTGCCTCTCGACGGTCTTTTTGAAAGCAAGAATCGGGAAATAACGGTTCTTTGATTATACCATATTTTCGGCCGCTGTAAAGCAAAATGATTGACAAAGTGGTGGGATAAAGATATAATAAGTAAAAATGATCCGGCAAGTGCGCGGACCAAATAGAAAGGAGCTATGCTCAACATGAAAAAATTTTTTGCATTGGCGTTGTCCCTGATGATGGCGCTGTCTTTGTGCGCCGTCCCCGCGATGGCGGACAGCGATTATACCATCCGCATCTATTCCAACTCCAACTCCCCGGAGCGCTCCACCTGGCTGATCAACGCGGCCAAGGAAGCGGGCTTCAACATCTCCATCGATGACAACTCCGTTATCTCCGGCGATACCGCCGCCGTGCAGGCCGCCAACGAGAACAAGGACGGCGACATCATCTTCGGCCTGAACGAGGTGCGCTGGTCCCAGCTGGTCAACGGCCAGTATGAAAACCTGAAGATCGCCGACTGGACCCCCTCCTGGGCCGCGGAAGTGGGCGATTATAAGTATGAAGGCAAGGCCTACGGCCTGGTCATCCAGAACGTGCTGATGCTCTACCGCAACGACGAGCTGGGCACCAACGGCGAAGCCCTGCACTTCGCGCACTGGGCCGATCTGGTCAACAGCGGCTATAAGTGGTATCGCCAGGGCAAGGTGGGCGGCACCACCAACGCCAACATCAACAGCGCCATGCTGTACAGCTTCACCGATCCCGAGAGCCCTGCCGGCGGCATCAGCATTGACGGCTGGAAGACCCTGTGGGCCTACTGCGCGGGCGGCAACTTCACCGGCGACAGCTACGGCCTGGAGCCCCTGATCCGCGGCGACGTGCAGGTTTCCACCTTCTACTCCTCCTCCCTGTATGGCAACATCGATGCCGCTGTGACCGCCGGCACCTATGAGAACCCCCTGCGCGGCACCCTGGTGCCCGAAAACTGGGCGCTGGTGGATATCGATGACGGCACCTACTACATCGCCGAGTACCTGGGCGTGCTGGACCGCGAGGGCCGCACCGAGGAAGAGACCGAGATCGTAAAGGCCTTTGCCGAGTGGTTCGGCAGCGCCGAGACCCAGATCGCCTGGTCCGAAGAGTTCGACAGCTATCCCTGCAACCAGACGGCTGCCGCCGAGCTGTTCGATGAGACCCCGGCCATCTACACCCTCAAGAACTGCTCCCTGACCACCGTGCCCGGCACCGAGATGACCTATGCCGAGTATGTGGGCGCCCATACCGCCCAGTGGACCAACATCATGACCAACCTGGGCTTCTACTGGGCCGATAACGCCGCCGCCCCCGCCGAGCCCGATTGGGACAATCTGGATTGGGCGACCCTGACCCAGAAGGCCGAATAATTAACGCAAACTTTTCGGGCGGGCCCATTCCCGGGCTCGCCCCGTTTTTATCAGGGGAGCATCCGCAGGAGGATGCGACGCTGACCTAAGGGTCTGTACAATATAAAGGAGCGATGCGGCCATGATTCAACTGTCGGATATCGTTGTAAAATTTGGGGATTTTGAAGCGCTGCACAATATCAACGTCCATGTGAAGGAGGGCGAGTTTTTTACCTTTCTGGGCCCCTCCGGCTGCGGAAAAACCACCACGCTGCGCACCATCACGGGCTTTATTGAGCCGGTGAGCGGCACGGTCAGCATGCAGGGAAAGGATATCACCCGCGTGCCCATCGAGAAGCGCAACATCGGCATCGTGTTCCAGAGCTACGCCTTGTTCCCCACCATGACGGTGCATGATAACATCGCCTTCGGCCTCAAAATCAAAAAGATGAAGAAGGACGAGATCGAGCAGAAGGTAAACACCATCGCCCGCAAGGTGGATCTGAGCGACGAGCAGTTGAAAAAAGCCGTTTCCCAGCTGTCCGGCGGCCAGCAGCAGCGTGTGGCCATCGCCCGCGCCCTGGTGACCGAGCCCGCCATCATCTGCATGGATGAGCCGCTCTCCAACCTGGACGCCAAGCTGCGCGTGCAGCTGCGCAACGAGCTCAAAAAGATGCAGAAGGATTTTGGCATCACCACCATTTACGTGACCCACGACCAGGAGGAGGCGCTGACGCTGTCCGACCGCATCGCGGTGTTCAACAAGGGCTATATCGAGCAGATCGGCACCCCCAACGAGGTGTATAACCACAGCCAGACGGAGTTTGTGGCCAACTTTATCGGCGATATCAATCCCCTGAGCGGCGAGATCGCCGGGCATCTGGGCCTGGACGCAAGCCGGCATCACTTTATCCGCCTGGAGCGCGTGCGTGTGAACCGGGAAAAGGAAGAGAAGGAGTATCAGACCCAGGGCGTCATCGAGAGCCGCGAGTATTACGGCCTGTACATCAAGTATTACATCCGCACCGAGGGCCAGGTGATCAAGGTGATCGAAAAGAATGACGGCATCAATATCTATGAGGCCGGCGATACCGTTGCCGTGGGCATCCATCCCCAGGACGTGATGTCCTACGACGCCAAGTAAGGAGGGCATTATGCAAAACCGAATGTCATCCGGGCGGAAGGTTGGCGGGGTGGAGCTGTCGCTGCTGTACAAGGTATTCGGCGGCGCGCTGTTCCTGTACCTGTTCCTGGGCTTCATGGTGGTGCCCTGCCTCAACACGCTGACCTCCATCTTTACCACCAAGGACGCCGCAGGCAATACCGATCCCCTGGCGGTAATCCGCTTCTTCTTCACCGGCAAGATGCCCTCCTTCGTGTGGAATTCCCTGAAGCTGGCAGTCTGCCTGGTGATCACCGTCAACGTGGTGGGCATCAGCATCGTGCTGCTCACCGAGTATTTTGATATCAAGGGCGCAAAGATCCTGCGCCTGGGGTATATGACCACGCTGATCTACTCCGGCGTGGCGCTGGTCACCGGCTATCAGTTCCTCTACGACAGCAACGGCATGATCACCAAATGGCTGGTGGAATTGTTCCCGGATATCAACAAGCAATGGTTTTCCGGCTTCAGCGCCGTGCTGTTCACCATGACCTTTGCCTGCACCAGCAACCATGCGCTGTTTTTGCGCAACGCCATCCGCGCCATCGATTACAACACCGTGGAGGCCGCCCGCAATATGGGCGCCAGGCCCTTCAAGGTGCTGCTCAAGGTGGTTATGCCCACGCTTCTGCCCACGCTGTTCAGCCTGACGGTCATGACCTTCATCACCGGCCTGTGCGCCATGAGCGCCCCCACCCTCCTGGGCTATAACAGCATCAACCCGGAGATCGTGCGTCTGGCCGGCTCCTCCACCGCCAACGAGAGTTTCCCCCAGGCGCGCGCCGCCCTGCTCAGCGTGATCCTGGCCATGTTTACCATCGTGCTGCTCACCGTGCTCAACCATTACGAGCGCAAGGGCCATTACCTTTCGGTGAGCAAGACCAAGGCCAAATTGGTCAAGCAGAAGATCCAGAGCCCGGTGGCCAACGTGCTGGCGCATATTTACGCCTATGTGCTGTTCGTCATCTATATGACCCCCGTGGTGATGATCATTGTGTTCTCCTTCCAGAATTGGGCGGCGGTGCGCGCCAAGGCGCTGAACCCCTCCCAATGGACGCTGATGAACTACTTTGGCACCCAGGATTTCCAGTACACCCGCAGCAACGGCAAAATCGCCACCCGCAAGGACGCTATCTCCGGCGTGTTTGCCAACGAAAAAACCGTGGGCGGCATCCGGCTCAGCTTTATCCTCTCGGCGCTGGCCGCTGCCCTGGCCTGCGTTATCGTGGTGGTTGCGGTCAACTACATCTTCAAGCACCGCAACAAGAAGCGCGCCGTGGTGGTGGAGGCCTGCCTGCTGTTCCCCTGGCTGCTGCCCACCATCCTGATCTGTTACAGCTACCGCATCTTCTTCAACGGCGATGTCTGGTATGTGTTCGGTCAGAACCTGTATTATAAGGAAAACGTGCGGTTCCTGATCATTATCGCCTATACGGTGGTCAAATTGCCATTTGCGCTGCGCATGATCAAGGCGGCCTTCTACGCCATAGATGATGAGCTGGAGGACGCCGCCCGGAACCTGGGGGCCAGCCCGCTGGTGACCTTCCTCAGGGTCAAGCTGCCCATCGTATTGCCAAGCGTACTGGCGGTGTTCGCGCTGAATTTCAACTCCCTGTTTACCGAGTATGATATGGGCGCCACCTTCCAGAAATCCGAGGGCACCACCTACGCCATGGTGATCCAGAGCATGTGCAACGAGGAGGGGCGCGACAACATGAACATGAATGCCTCCGGCCGTCGCTGCGCCAGCACAGTGTTCATCATGCTGGTGTCCGGCCTGATCCTTTACCTGGTATACGGCGTGGGCGCGCGCGATCTGGGCGAGCGCCTGACCCGCCGGGAGAAGCGGCGCAAGTTTATCAACAAAATCCTGGGCCGCGGCGACGCCGCTGGTAAAAAAGCCGAAGCTTGACACGTTTCTTCATAACCGGCATCAGCAAATTGGAATTTGGCGGGGGAGGGGGACGAACGGGGGCGTTCCTTCTTGGAGCCCAAGAAGGAACCGAAGAAGGCTGCGTTTGTCGCCGTAAATATTGCTGGATTTTCCGCCAACTGGCTTTAACGCCTGCCGCCGTTCCCGGGCCCGTAGCGCCCGGAAAACCACCGCTGAACAAAGGGAAAATCCCTGAAAAATGAACAAGCTCATTTTTCAGGGATTTTCCCTTTGTTCTTTTTGCCCGGGAACTCGCTTGGCGACTTAAACCAAGCTGGCGGAAACGAGTTCGTTCGTTGATTCAAGTTGGTTCGCTCGTTGGGAGTCCAGAGGGCCGAAGGTCCTTTGGCGCAGGTCTGGGCGCGCGTAGCGCCCAGCGTTCTCCCCGTCAAATCCCAGTTTGATGATGTCTTGTTCTAAATGGACATTCACATAAAATGTAATATTATGCATAATCAATTGTTGCGAAACCAATTAAAATGGCTAAAATATAGCGATACTTGCATTTATAACGCCTGTATTGTATGCAGAGTGCGCATTTGTTGCGCTCGCCCTTTACAAGGGATCATCCGGCGTGCTATACTAAGCACGATCTTAATTACGGTATTTCCTTCAGAAGAAACGCGCGGAGCACAGCAGAAAAACGCTTGTATCGGCTGCTTTTTTGCGTATCCCGCGGCGGAGGAAAACCGCGTCCCGTGCGCAAACGCGGCTTCCGGATGGCTGGCCCGGCCCTGCAGAACGTGGAAAGGAGGCGTCAACAGGTTCCGCATGGCAGAGCGCGCCGGGGAAACCGCTGTAAAGTGCATAAAAATGAAATGTGTATGGAGGAAGATCATTATGAAGAAGTTTATCGCCATGCTTCTGGCAGCCGTGATGCTGCTGTCCGTCACCTCCGTCCTGGCCGAAGGTGAAAAGACCACCCTGACCATGTGGTGCATCGCCACCGAGAGCGACGCCAACCGTCCCGCCTACGAGCAGGCCATCGCCGAGTTCGAGGCCGCCCATCCCGATATCACCATCGAGTGGGAAGCTTTTGAGAACCAGTCCTACAAGACCAAGATCAAGACCGCCATGTCTGATCCTTCCACCCTGCCTGATATCTTCTTCACCTGGGCCGGCGCCTTCTGCGGCGACTTCGTGGAGCAGGGCAACGTGTACTGCCTGAACGACGCCTATCAGGCCTTCGCCGATCAGCTGCCCGAAGTGATGATGCAGAACGCCTCCTACGGCGAGAATGGCGATCATTACGCCGTGCCGCTGGGCCGGCTGGGATCATGTGCCCACCACCTATGAAGACCTGATCGCCTGCTGCGACGCCCTGGTTGCCGCCGGCATCACCCCCTTCGGCTGCGCCGGCAGCGAGACCTGGTGCGTGACCGAATACCTGGAGCCCATCATCGAAAAGACCATCGGCTACGAAGCGCTGAACGCCATCTTTGCCGGCAAGGCCACCTGGAACGACGAAGCCATCGCGGGCGCTGTGGACGTTTTCCAGGAGATGATCGTGAAGGGCTACTTCGATCCTGACGGACTGACCCTGGGCAACGACCAGGTGAAGGCCAACTTCATCGCCGGCAAGTATGCCTTCTATCAGAACGGCTCCTGGAACTGCGGCGAAGTGAACGACGCCGAGGGCAGCTTCCAGGTTGCGCTCTTCCCCGTGATGAATGCTGAGAAGGCCACCTATGGCCAGGTCATCGGCGGCCCCTCCGATTCTCTGGCTGTGTCCGCCACCTCCAAGAACCCCGAGCTGGCCGCCCAGGCTGCCTTTGAGCTGGGCCGCGCCATCTGCCACTACGGCTACCTGGCTGGCTCCGGCCTGCCCGCCTGGACCCCCGATTATGACACCAGCGATGTGAAGCCTCTGGTGGCTGCCGTTGCCCAGATCGTGGCCGAGTCCGAAGGCATGGTGCTGTTTGGCGATACGGCCATGAGCGCTGACCCCGCCAACATCTACCTGAACTATGTGTCCCAGGTGTATGGCTGCGAGATCGACGGCGCCGGCTTCGTGGAGGGCCTGACCAATACCCTGCAGTAATCCCATCATACTGGAATAACCATCCGGAGACGGCCCGCCGAGGGAAACCCCAGAGGGGCCGTCTCCCTCTTTTGTTGAAAAGGACTGCGTAAGATGAAGAGAACACTGACATACAGGCTGAGCATATTCGCGTTTCTGCTGCCGGCGCTGATCCTGTTCGTCGGCATCCTGATCGCGCCGATCATCATGTCTGTTTATTACAGCCTGAATGATTTTAAGGCCATTTCCGGCGCGGATATGACCTTTGTGGGCTTCAGAAACTATGTGGAGCTGTTCAGCCGGGAACTGATCAATGAGAGCGGCGCGGTCTATGCCAATGTCAATTACATGGGCGACGCCCTGATCAACTCGCTGATCCTGGGCGCGCTTTCGGTATTCATCCAGCTGCCGCTGGCGCTGCTCATCGCGCTGAAGCTCAGCAAGGGCATCCGCGGGGAGCGGGCGTACCTGTCTATTTTCTTCATGCCTGTGCTGATTTCCACGGTCATCATCGGCCAACTGTGGAAGAACATCTATGAGCCCGACGGCCTGCTGAACAACGCCCTGGCGGCCATTGGCGTGCGGGATCAGCTGTTTGGCTGGATCACGTCCCATATCCATTCCACCAAGATGCCCTTCCGGGGCGGCTGGACCGGATACAAGGAGACGGCGCTGATCGCCGCCTTTGTGCCGATCCTGTGGCAGTACGTGGGCTACCATATGCTGCTGATGTACGCCGGCATCAAGGGCGTGCCCACCGATCTGCTGGAGGCAGCCCAGCTGGATGGCTGCACCGAGGGCCAGGTCAACCGGCATATCATCATTCCCTATATCCGGCCGATCCTGCGGGTCTGCGTCATCTTTGCGGTCACCGGCTCGCTTAAATCCTTCGACCTGATCTATACCCTGATGAACGATACCCGGCGCGCGGAGCTGCCCAGCACGCTGATGTACAAGCTTACGTTCCTGAACAACCGCTACGGCCTGGGCAGCACCATCGCGGTGGTGCTGATCGTGCTGTGCTTCGCCTTCGCGCTGCTGATCAGCCTGGCGTTTAAGGACAGGGGGGAGAAAGTGGCATGAGGGAGTTCAAAAAGTTTAAGGCGTCCACCGTGCTGATCCACGTGCTGCTGCTCGTGCTGGTGGTAATCAACCTGTTCCCCCTGTACTGGATGATGACCTTCTCGCTGAAGGATAACGACGAGATCTTCGGCGGCTACCTGAAGGACGATTCCGGGGCGATCATCTATGACGCGAACGAGCAGAAGATCCCGGTGGAGCGGAACATGATCGGCCTGCCGCGCACCTGGCGCTGGAACAACTATGTCCGGGCGCTCAATACCGGCAATATGGGCCGCTACTTCCTGAACAGCCTGGTGGTATCGGCGCTGGCGATCCTGCTGACGCTTTTGGCGGCGTTCATGGCTACCTACGCCATGACGCGCATGGTGTGGAAGGGCCGAAAGATGATGAACAAGTTCTTCATGCTGGGCCTGACCATTCCCATCCATGCCGCCCTGGTGCCGGTGTTCCTGATCCTGTCCCGGCTCAAGCTGCTGGATACCTATACGGCGCTGGTGGTGCCCTACGCGGCCTTCTCCCTGTCCATGGGTATCCTGATCAGCATCGGCTTTATGGGCGATATCCCCTATGATCTGGATGAGGCCGCCTTCCTGGACGGCTGCAACGAGTGGGGCACCTTCGGCCGGATCATCCTGCCGCTGATGATGCCCGCTACCGCCACCGTGGGCATTTACACCTTCCTGCAGTGCTGGAACGAGCTGCTCTTCGCCACCATCTTTGTGAGCAAGGGCCAATACGTGACCCTGCCCGTGGGCGTAAAGCAGCTGGTGGGCCAGCACACCACCGATTGGGGCCCCGTGGGCGCGGCGCTGGCCATTGCCACCATCCCCACCATGATCGTTTACGTGCTGCTCAGCCGCCGCATTCAGGAGGGCTTCATTGCCGGCGCGGTGAAGGGGTAATGGGGAGACGTTACTTTCTCTGAGTCAGAGAAAGTAACAAAGAGACCTGCGTTGTCAACGCTGCTGTTGCGGGTCTTTCCGCCAACTGGCTTTGACGCATGCCACCGTTCCCGGACAAGGCCAGCGAAGCTGGCCGCGCGGTGCGCAAAGCGCACCGCTGAACAAGATAAAAATCTGGAAAAATCAAACGAGCTTGATTTTTCCAGATTTTTATCTTGTTCTTTTTGCCCGGGAACTCGCTTGGCGACCTAATACAAACTGGCGGAAGCAAGCTTGATCGGCTACGCAAGTTAGTTCGTCCGCTGAGGTCCAGGAGGCGAAGTCTCCTGGCGCAGAGCTCGAGGCCGCGGAGGCCTCGAACGTATTTTCCTCCTCTACAAATCCCAATTAGTCTGCCTTTGCAGAAACCCAGGCCGGAAGGCAGCCCCCTCCTTTTCCGACAAAATCCGCGCCCTGCTTCGACGGGGAGCGAGGGCCGCTGGCAGTATGATGCGGTGGGAAGGGGGGAGCGCTGTGACGATCCCGGGGGAATGGTACGCCGCAATGAACCTGCTGATGGATCTGTGCTGCCTGGCGGCGGCGCAGCGGCTGTCCTCCGCCCGGGCGCGGCCGGGACGCATGCTGCTCTCGGCGGCGCTGGGCACAGGGCTTTCCATGCTGGCACTGGCCTGCTGGGGCGCCCGGTCGGGCGTCTATGCGGCGCTGCCCCTGGCCATGCTCATGGCGCTGACCGACTTCGGCTTCCGGGGCTGTCCCCGGGGCGCGGCGGGGCTCATGCTCTTTTCCCTGCTGGCGGCGGGTCTGGCCAGCTATCTGGGCCGTCTGGGGCTGAGCCGCTGGGCGTCTGCGCTGTGCTGCCTGCCGGCGGTGGCCTATGCGGGGCGGCTCCTGCTGCGCGCCCTGTCCCATGCGGGGGAGCGGCGGGAGCTGCGGCTGCTGTTTGCCGGGGGCGGGGTCACGCTGGATGGGCTGGTGGATACCGGCAATCTGCTGCGCGACCCCATCACATCGCTGCCCGTGGTGGTGGCGGCGGCCGGCGCCCTGAGGCCCCATCTGCCGGCGGCCGCGGCGCGCGGCGATCTGAGCGCCCTGCCCCGGGGCTTCCGGCTGATCCGCGTGCGCACGGCGGCGGGCAGCCAGCTGCTCATGTGCTTCCGGCCCCGGGCGCTGTACATCCGCAGCGGCGCTGTCTGGCAGGCGGCCCAGGCGGTGGTGGCGCTGAGCCCCAGCCTGAAGGGCAGCCGGGCGCTGCTGCCGCCTACGCTGTAAAAAACCATTCCCAGGGAGGTAGCTATGGATATCCGCACAAGCATATACGCGCTCTGGGCCCGGCTGTGCGCCGAACCGCTCTATTATATCGGCGGGGCGGAGCCGCTGCCCCAGCCGCTTAACCGGGAGGAGGAGCAGGCACTGCTCAGCCGCCTGGCGGAGGATCAGGACGGCAGCGCGCATAACCAGCTGATCGAGCATAACCTGCGGCTGGTGGTGTTCATCGCCCGCAAGTTTGAGAACACCGGCGTGGGCCTGGAGGATCTGATCTCCATCGGCACCATTGGGCTGATCAAGGCGGTCAACACCTTTGATCCCGAGAAAAAGAACAAGCTGGCCACCTATGCCAGCCGATGCATTGAAAACGAGGTGCTCATGTACCTGCGCCATACCGCCCGGGCGCGGTACGAGGTATCGCTGGATGAGCCGCTGCGCCGGGATTGGGACGGAAACGAGCTGCTGCTCAGCGACGTGCTGGGCACCGAGGGCGACCTGGTGTACCGGCGCATGGACGACCGGGTGGAAAAGCAGCTGCTGCGCGACGCGCTTAAAAAGCTGCCGGCCCGGGAGATGCAGATCATGCAGCTGCGCTTCGGCCTGAACGGGCAGAAGGAGCTGACCCAAAAGGAGGTGGCCGATCTGCTGGGCATCAGCCAGAGCTATATCTCCCGGCTGGAAAAGCGCATCCTGGCCCGGCTCAATACCGAATTGACCCGGCTCAGCAGTTGATCCATACATCCCGTATACAAAAGTTCGCCCGCGGCGTATAAACCAACGGGCGGGGAGCCATACTGAAACTGTTGGAGGGAACAATCAGTATGGCAAACAGCAAAGTGGAGATCTGCGGGGTGGATACCAGCACCCTGCCTGTACTGACCAACGAACGCATGCGCGCGCTGTTTCCGCTGGTGCACAGCGGCGACCGGGCTGCGCGGGAGGAATTCATCAATGGCAACCTGCGCCTGGTGCTCAGCGTGGTACAGCGGTTTTCGGGCCGGGGCGAGAACGCCGACGACCTGTTCCAGGTGGGCTGCATCGGGCTGATCAAAGCGCTGGATAATTTTGACGTGAGCCAGAACGTGCGCTTTTCCACCTACGCGGTGCCCATGATCATCGGCGAGATCCGCCGCTACCTGCGGGATAACAACCCCATCCGCGTCAGCCGCAGCCTGCGGGATACCGCCTATAAGGCGCTGCAGGCCCGGGATCTGCTGGTGAGCCGCTTGGACCGGGAGCCCACGGTGGCGGAGATCGCCAAGGAGATCAGCCTGCCGGAGGAGGACGTGGTCTTTGCCATGGAGGCCATCCAGGATCCGGTATCGCTGTTTGAGCCGGTGTACAACGACGGCGGCGACGCCATATACATCATCGATCAGGTGCGCGATCCGCGCCAGACCGACAGCCTGTGGCTGGAAAACCTGGCGGTCAGCGAGGCGCTGCGACGGCTTACCGAGCGGGAGCAGAAGATACTGCGGCTGCGCTTCTTCGAGGGCCGCACCCAGATGGAGGTGGCCGGGGAGATCGGCATCAGCCAGGCCCAGGTATCCCGCCTGGAAAAGAACGCCCTGCAGCATATGCGCAAATACGTGGATGAAAACAAATAGGCTCAGCGCAGGGCAAACCGTCCCAGGGCGGTGGGATTGATGCAGTAGCCCTTGCGGTAGACCGTCGTGATCAGGTCGCTGCCCATCTTGGCGCGCAGGCGCTGCACGTGCACGTCCACCGTGCGGGTCTCGTAGCCCGTGGCGCTGCCCCAGGCCCCGCAGAGCAGCTCGTCCCGGCTCAGGGCGGGCACCGGCGCGCCGGTATCGGCGGCGGTGAGGGCGCTTTGCAGCAGCTGATCAAACAAAAGGAATTCCTGCTGGGTCAAATGATAATTGTGCCGGTACAGGCGCACCGTGCGCAGGGCGGGATCCAGCCGGATGCCCCGGCGCAGGGAAAGATTCTGCTTGTAACGCATGTTGATCACCTCACCCATCAAACGGGGGAGCGGGGCGTTTTCTTGCAGTCCATAAAAATTTTTTTGAGGAGGCGGGATTTCCGGCATACTGGACAGCGGCGGCAAACCGCGCTATAATGGTACGGATTTTTATGCACTATGGAGGCGACGGCATTGAGCGCCGGCAAGAGAGCGGTTTTTCTGCGCGGTATGCGCGATGGCATCCCCATCGGCCTGGGTTACCTGGCGGTGGCCTTTACTTTGGGCATTTACGCCCGCAACGTGGGGCTCACCTGGGTGCAGGCCACGATATCCAGCCTGCTGACCCACGCCTCGGCGGGGCAGTACGCCGGGTTTTCCATGATCGGCAGGCAGGCCGCCTTTACCGAGGTGGTGGTGATGACCGTGGTGATCAACGCCCGCTACCTGCTGATGAGCACGGCGCTGAGCCAGCGGCTGGGGGAGCATACGGGCTTTCTGCAGCGGCTGGGGCTGGGGTACTGCGTTACCGATGAGATCTTCGGCATTTCCCTGGCCTACGGCGCGCCGCTGGATCCGATTTATACCTACGGCGCTTTCAGCGTGGCCAGCCCGAGCTGGGCGCTGGGCACGCTGCTGGGCGTGCTGCTGGGCAACGTGCTGCCCGAGGCTGTGGTCAAGGCGCTGAGCGTGGGGCTGTACGGCATGTTTATCGCCATCATCATCCCGCCCACCCGCAAAAACCGCGTGCTGGCCGGGGTGATCCTGCTGTCCATGGCGCTGAGCTTTGCCCTGAGCCGCCTGCTGCCCGGCCTGGCCGAGGGCACCCGCACCATCGTGCTCACCGTGGCCATCGCGGCGGGGGCCGCCCTGCTGTTCCCGGTCAAGGAGGAAGCCCATGCATAATCCGTATATTTATATCGTGGTGATCGCCGCCGTGACCTATCTTTTGCGCGTGCTGCCGCTGACGCTAATCCGCAAGCCGCTGAACAGCCCTTTCCTGCGCTCCTTCCTGTATTACGTGCCCTATGTGACGCTGGCCGTAATGGTGTTCCCGGCCATCCTGGAGGCCACCGGCTCCGTATGGGCGGGGGCGGCCGCCATGGCCGTGGCGGTTGTCCTGGCCCTTGTTGGGCAGGGGCTGGTGACCGTGGCCGCCTGCGCCTGCGCCGCCGCCTTCCTGGTGGGCCTGATTGCGTAATACATGTAACAAAACTGTAACTAACATTTACATTTTCGACATGCTGTGCTAAAATATCCTTACCTGGAAAGGGGGATTTTTATGCGCGGCTTTTTTAAACGGCTGATTCCGGCGGCGCTGTGCGCGCTGCTGATATTATACGCATCGGGCGCTTTTGCCTATACCACCCTGGAGCGCGGCAGCACCGGCGGCGAGGTCATCCGCCTGCAGCAGGCGCTGACCCTTCTGGGCTACGGCGTGGGGGCGGACGGCGTGTTCGGCACCCAGACCCGCAACGCGGTCAAGGCTTTCCAGGCCGATCAGAACCTGACGGTGGACGGCAAGGCGGGCAACAAAACGCTGACCCTGCTGTACGCCCTGGCGGAGCAGAAGCAAAACGGCACGGTGACCGCCACGGCCTCTCCCGCCCAGCCCGCCCCTTCCGCCTCCGGCCAGCAGGCCCGGGTGTACTGCAGCAACGGCGGCAAATTGAACCTGCGCGCCGGCGCGGGCACCGGCTACCGCTCCCTGACCCAGATCCCCACCGGCGATTATGTGCTGGTGCTCAGCCAGGGCAGCAAATGGAGCAGCGTATCCTATAACGGCGTGACCGGCTATGTGATGACCTCCTTCCTGCGCATGGACGGCGGAAGCAGCGTGATCGCCACCGCCGGCCCGGCCGTCACCGCCGCCCCGGCCACCGCCGCGCCGGTGACCTCCGCATCGCAGCAGGCTGTGGTGGCCTGCGCCGACGGCGGCAAGCTGAACCTGCGGCAGACGGCGGCCTCCGGGGCGCGGATCCTGGAGCGCATCCCCAACGGCACCCGGCTGACGGTATACCCGGCGGGCGGCAAATGGTACAATACCGCCTATAACGGCCAGAGCGGCTATGTGATGGGCAGCTTTTTGGATTTTAACGTGTCCGGCGCAGCGCCGGCCACCGCTTCTCCCGTGGCCACCGCGGCGCCGCTGGTCGATGGCGCGGTGACCGCCGTGGTCTCGTGCAGCGGCAGCCTGAACCTGCGCGGCAGCGCTTCCACCGGCGGCAGCGTGCTGGCCCGCATCCCGGACGGCACAACGCTTGCGGTAAAGGCCGCGGGCAGCGGCTGGTACGCCACGGTATACAACGGCCAAAGCGGCTATGTGATGGCCAAGTTCCTTTTGATCGGCGGCACGCCCGCCGCCACCGCCGCGCCCAGCCAGCCGGTCAACAGCCTGCAGTATGAGGAGTTCCGCCGCGCCACGGTCAGCGCGCCCAGCGGCAGCCTGAACGTGCGCAAGGGCCCCGGCGAGACCTATGGCCGGGTGGGTGAGCTGCGCACCGGCACGGAGATCATGATCTCCTCCATCGAGGGCGATTGGTGCGCCATGTATTATGGCGATATCCAGGGCTATGTGAGCAAGCAGTACCTGTCCATCCAGGCGGGCGGCGGCTCCGCCCCCACCAGCCCGGTGGCGGCGGTGGGCAGCTATGCCACCTATGTGGTGGATTACAACGGCAACACCAGCAGCGCCAAGACCACCGCCGTGCGCAACGCCCAGAACAAGCTGCGCGATCTGGGGTATAACGTGCCGCTCACCGGCGCCTTTGAGGCCCGCACCCATGACGCCATCGTGGCCTTCCAGCTGCGCAATGGGCTGACCGCCACGGGCAAGCTGGATTCCGCCACCCAGAGCGCGCTGTATTCCGGCAACGCCCGGGACGCCGCCTCGCCCAGCCGCTATTATCTGCCCTCCGGCGCGGGCACCGGCATCAGCAGGCCTTCTGCCGTGGAGCTGCTGCACTGGAGCAGCGAGGTTTCCGGCCTGCTCAGCGGGCAGCAGAGCGTGACGGTTTATGATCCCGCCACCGGGCTCAGCTGGACACTGCGCATCCTGTCCCGGGGCCGCCATCTGGATGTGGAGCCGGCCTCGCTGACCGATACGCTGATCCAGAAAAAATCCTTCGGCGCCACCAGCTGGGATGTGCATCCCGTGTACGTCCGCATGCCCGACGGCCGCTGGTCCATGGCCACCATGCACAACTATCCCCACGGCACCAGCACAATCAACGACAACGGCTTCGGCGGGCAGAACTGCGTGCACTTCCTGCGCGATATGGCCGAGGCGCAGAAAAACGACCCCAGCTACGGCGTGCGCAACCAGGAGGTGCTGCGCCAGGCCTGGTACAGCCTGACCGGGATCACCGTCAACTGAAACGAAAGGAGTGCCGCTATGGCGCATGTATTGATCATCGGCGGCGGCCCGGCGGGCTGCTCCGCCGCGCTGACCCTGCGGCTGCGCGGGGCGGAGGTCACCATCCTGCGCTCCGGCCCCAGCGCCCTGGAGAAGGCCAAACGTGTGGATAATTATCCCGGCCTGCCGGAGATGGCCGGCAGCGATATGCAGAAAAGCTTTACCGATCAGGCCGAGCGGGCGGGCGTCGTTTTCCGCAATGGCCTGGCCCGGCTGATCCAGAAGACCCGGCGCGGCTTTACCGTGCTGGCGGGCGAGGATATGATCAAGGCCGACGCCGTGCTGCTGGCCACCGGCATTGGCCGGGTGGCGCGCATCCGGGGCGAGGACGCGCTGGTGGGCCAGGGCGTCAGCTACTGCGCCACCTGCGATGGCATGCTTTACCGCGGGCGTCCGGTGGCGTTGGTATGCCAGGACAGCTCCTTCCGGGAGGATGTGGATTTTCTGACCAGCATCTGCCCGGTGGATTATTACATGGAAAAGCCCCACGAACTGCCCGCGGGCGTTACGCCGGCGGCGGGCAGGCCCACGGCGGTCCGCGCCGAGGGCGAGCAGGTGATCCTGACCACAGAGGACGGGGAGAAGGCCTATGACTGCGTGTTCATCCTGCGCCCTGCCGTGGCCATGACCACCCTGCTGCCCAGGCTGGAGATGAACGGCGAGGCCGTGCGGGTGGATGAAAAGATGCGCACCAGCGTGGAGGGTGTGTTTGCCGCGGGGGATATCACCGGCGGCCCCTACCAGGCGGCCCGGGCTGTGGGCCAGGGGAATACCGCCGCGCTGGCCATTGCCCAATACCTGAACGAGAAGGGAGAAAACAAATGAAAAAGCTGCTTTGCCTTTTGATCTGCCTGCTGCTGCCTGCGGCCGCCCTGGCCGCTCCCGCCCGGGAGCTCCAGGAGAGCGCCCTGAGCGAGGCCGAGCTTGCCACCATGCGCGGCTGGCTGGACGGCGTGGTGCGCCAGGCTCTGCCGCTGGAGTATAACGAGAACACCTATGTGGGCGCGCACGTGTACAGCTGCGTGGAGGACGGCGGCTGCTATGTGCTGGAGTGCGACGTCTACCTGGAGGACGGCGGCGATTCGCTGCCCGCCTTCGCGCCGGATACCGCCATCACCTGGCTGTGCCCCGCCACGGTCTGCGTGCAGCGGGCGGAGGAGGGCTACCAGTGCGTTTCCTGCGAGACCGGGGATTATTATCAGTTTGCCGGCATGACGGCGGTGACGGGCGACGGCTACTCCCTGAGCTTGCCAGATCTTTACAGCGCCGGGGGCGACGCCTATGATTATTCCTGCTATGACGCGGCGGGCGCGCTGGTCTCCGGCGTGCGCATCCGCGCGGTGGATGCCGGTGGGCAGACCCCTGAGGCCTATGCCCGCGCCCTGATTGGCGAGGACGCCGACAGCCTGATCCTGCGCAGCCTGCCCGAGGTCAATATGGTCACCGCCCAGGCTGACGGCATGTGCGTGATCGTGTACGCCGGGGACGACCAGTATCATTCCCTCACCGTGACCTACCCCGAGGAGCGCGAGGCGGAGTTCACCCTTTACTGCGAGTTCATGCGCAACTCCTTTGTGGTGGAAGGCGAAGTGAACGGCTGAGCAGGCGGGAAAGGGATATGCTTCTCTTTTGAGGCAAAGGAGAAGCAGAAAACCTGCGTTTGTCGGCGTCGATGCTGCGGATTTTTCCGCCAATAGGTTTTACGAAGGCGTTCCTTCTCGGAGCCCGAGAAGGAACCGAAGAGGGCTGCGCTGTCGGCGTCGATGCTGCGGGTTTTTCCGCCAACAGGCTTTAACGCCTGCAACCGTTCCCGGGCCCGTAGCGCCCGGAAAACCTGCCCTTGGGCCGGTTTTCAGCGGAGGGCGGGCCGGAAGGCCCCGGGTAAGAACAGCTTCGCTGTTCACGCGGTGCGCGAAGCGCACCGCTGAACACAGAAAGAATCCGGCAAAACCGAGCAAGCTTGGTTTTGCCGGATTCTTTCTGTGTTCTGGTTGTCCGGGAACTCTCTTTGCGGTCGTGGATAATCTGGCGGAAACAAGTTTGTTCATCCACTCAAGCCAATTCGCCGGCTGCTTCTTTGTTCCTTTCTTCCGGAAGAAAGGAACGTATCCTTCGTATCCCTCCTCCGTCAAAGGATCAGTGCGTCCACGGCTTCCCCGGCGTACAGGCGCTGGGGCTTGCCATCGCCCAGGGGAACGCGCAGCAGCGCGCCGTCCAGGGGATCGGCGCAGAGGGCAAACCCGCCCTGCAGCCGCAGGCGGGCGGGCAGGCCGCAGGGGATGCGTCGCAGCACGCGGCCATCCCGGCGCAGCAGGAGCAGCTGCCCCAGCGCGCCCACCATCAGCCCGCCGCCGGGCAGGGCAAGTAGCGCGCCGGGCAGACCGGGCAGGCGCAGCCGCTCGCTGACCACGCCACGGGGGGATACGCGGCACAGGCAGGCGCTGATCTCCCCGGACTCGATGGCGCACAGGGCGGCCAGCTCCGATCCGCAGAAGCATACGGCGTATACGATGCCGGGCAGGGAGAAGGCGCGGACGGGGGCCAAAGCGGCGGTGTCGTAGAGGTACAGCTTGCCCGCCGCCCCACCCGCGGCGGCCAGCAGCCGGCAATCCGGGCTCAGGGCCAGGTCCCGGGGATCGCAGCCTGCCTGGACGCAAAGCCGCAGCTGTCCCGTGCGCGGGCAGAGCAGGCTGAGGCTGTCGGCCTCGCCGCTCAGGCAGTACAGCGCCCCGGGCAGGGCACACATGCGGCGAACGGCGGGCGGCAGCGGGTAGCGGGCCATTTCGCTGCCATTCCCGGAGGCGAATACCCGAGCCTCCCCGGGACCTGCGCATATCACCGAGGCGCCGCAGGCGCACAGGCACAGCGGCTGCGGGCACAGGCAGCCGTTTCCCGGCAGCCGTTTTAGCCCGGCGCTTTGATCCGCGATCCACAGCCCCATGGGCATTCCCCCTTTTGTTTCAGGGTATGCCGGGGAGAAGAGCGGAGTGCGGATGGTTTTCCCTTGCCTTTTGGCGCTTCTTATTATATGATAGGGGCACAGGACAGCGATCCGAGTTTACGGAAAAGCGGTGATCCCATGGATGAAGTTACGCGCACGGCGGAGGGCCTGCGCTTTGGATGCCCGGCCTGCGGCAGCGGGCTGCAGTACGATATCGCCTCGGCGCGCATGAAATGCGGCAGCTGCGGCCAATCCTACGATCTCTCGGAGATCGAGGATCCCTCGGTGAACGCATCGGACGGCAAGATGGACGCGGCGGAATACCGCTGCCCCCAGTGCGGCGCGGCGGTGCATACCACCCAGACCTCTGCGGCCAGCTTTTGCAGCTACTGCGGGGCGGACGTGATACTGACCCAGCGCTATACCCGGGTGAACCGGCCCAAAGCCATCGTGCCCTTCCGCATCACCCGGGAGCAGTGCGAGGAGATCTACCGCAAGCGGGTGGCCCAGGCCAAGTACGCCCCAGCGGATTTTTCCGCTCAGCCCACCATTGATCATTTTCGCCCGGTATACGTGCCCTTCTGGCGCTACCGGGGCGATGCAGACGTGCAGGGGGCCGTGGGCAGCGCTGTGCATCATCACCATGACAGCCGGTATGATTACAGCGACGAATACAGCTTTACCCTGTCGGGCGGCGTGCATATGACCGACGTGGTGTATGACGCGGCCCTCTCCTTTGAGGATGAAACGGCGCTGAAGCTGCGCTTTTCCGCCAAGCGGGCGCAGCCCTTCCACGCGGCCTGCCTGTGCGGGTTTTACGCCGAGACGCCGGACACCCCGTCCATGCTGTTTGGCGACGGCATGCGGGAGCTGGCCGGGAAAAAATGGCAGGAGACCTTCCGCAAGCAAATCAGCGGCTATGACGGCGCCAAGGCGCGCTTCCCGGAGGATCAGCTGGAGGTTTCGGCTGATCTGATGCTGATGCCGGTATGGCTGCTGGCCCATCGCAGCGGGGACCGGGTGGTTTACACCGCCATAAACGGAGACTCCGGGGAGATCGTATGCGATACGCCGGTGAGCAACAGCCGCTTTGCCCGGCTGGCGCTGACGCTCAGCTGCATTGCGGCGGCGGTGCTGCTGGCGCTGCAGCTTGTATTGGTGCTGCGGCCCCGGCTGCTGGCCGCCCTGTGCGGGGTGATCGCCGCCTGCGCACAGTGGATCATCGGCCGGCTGTCCCGGGATATGCGCATCCGCAGCCAGCGGCAGAACGACCTTTCCTGGATGCGGGCGCATCCGGATCAGGAGAAGCAAAAGGTCAAAAAAATCACGGGCGGTATGCAGTGGTATATTCCCGCGCTGATCATATGCCTGCCGGTGCTGGCGGGCACGGTATTCGCCGCGGTGGAGGCGTACAACGCCAACAGCTTTTGGGCGTCCATGCTGTCTGACCATGCCTGGCTGCCCGTCGTACTGCAGCTATGCGCCATTGCGGTGTTCCTGGCGGGCTTCTCCCAGCGGCAGGACACGCTGGATGATATCCTGTTTTATGCGCGGCTGGCGGCGATGCTTGCGGCCCTGGGGGTGATCGTGGCCGTGGCGGCGGACCTGCCCCTCTATCTGTGCTGCATCGGGCTGATGGTGCTGACGGCCATTTCCCTGGCGCGGCTCAACCGGGCGCACAACGTCTTTGTATCCCGGCCGGTTCCCTTCTTCGGAAAGGAGGGCGAGGAGGCATGAAAAAGCTGATCGCATGGATTTTGTGCTGCCTCATGGCGTGCTGCTGTCTGTGCGCCTCGGCGGAGGGCGCCTATACCGTCCGGGTGGAGGATGAGGCCGATCTGCTGTCCGGCCATGAGGAGCAGAAGCTGGCGGAGCAGATGACGGCCCTGACGGCATATGGCGACGCGGTGTTCTGGTCCACCAATCGCGCGGGCGTGGCCGATACATTGGCCGAGATGTACTTTGACGATACCATCTCGTCCCAGCCGGGATACAACGGCGTGATCTTCATGGTGGATATGAACACCCGGGAGATCCTGATCTTTACCCGCGGCGTATTTGAGAAGCGCGTGGGCAGCATCGGCGCGTACGGCATTACCGATAACATTTACAGCCTGGCCAGCCAGCGCAGATATTACGACTGCGCGGCGGAGGGCTTTGCCCAGGTGCTGCGCCTGATGGAGGGGCAGCGCGTGTTTTCGCCCATGCGGGTGATCTGCAGCCTGCTGCTGTCCCTGAGCCTGGGGCTGATCGCGGCCTATCTGATGATCCGCCGCACCACCGTGATGCGCGTGAACGCGCAGAATCAGGAGCCCACAGGAGAAACCAAGGTGGACATGGCCATCGTGGATAAAAGGCTGATCAAGAGCCATCGATCCGCCCGCAGCAGCGGGGGCGGCGGCGTTCATGGCGGCTTTGGCGGAGGCGGCGGCAGCCGCGGCGGCGGTTTCTCGGGCGGAGGCGGCAGCAGCGGCAGCCACAGGTTCTGAGCGGGTCTTGCAGGTTT
>CADAHU010000034.1 GCA_902787835.1 uncultured Eubacteriales bacterium | reverse complement strand
GCGCTATAATCTTTTTGCGGTTTGATTATTTTCATAACATTATTCTACCGCATTTGCCGGGCTCTTTACAGTGCCTGGCTCTTTTTGTACATAAAAAGGGCTGCCTCCTAATGAGACAGCCCCCGAAGAAGGTTGCGTTTGTCGCCGTAAATGCTGCGGATTTTTCCGCCAACAGGCTTTAACGCCTGCCACCGTTCCCGGGCAGCACGGCTACGCCGTGCGTGCGGTGCGCAAAGCGCACCGCTGAACAAAGGTAAAATTCCTGAAAAATGAACAAGCTCATTTTTCAGGAATTTTACCTTTGTTCTTTTTGCCCGGGAACTTGCTTGGCGACTTAACCAAGCTGGCGGAAACAAGTTTGTTTTTCAATTCAAGTTAGTTCGCCCGTTGGGAGTCCAGAGGGCCGAAGGTCCTTTGGCGCAGAGTTTTAGAGGCCGCGAAGGCCTCTAAACGTACCCTCCTCCCCGTCAAATCCCAGTTTGCGTGTCTGTTATTGAATAAGGGAGGAGCGCATTTCGTTCTGTTCTTTTTGCAGCTGGCGTGTCTTTTTGGGCACGATCCACCGATCCAGCCAGCGCAGGAGCCTGGGCAGCAGCAGCAGCACCATGCCTACGGAGATCAGCGCGCCGCGGCCCAGCATGGTGCCGATGGAGGAGGTGTAGAATACCGAGCTGATCATGCCCACCGAGAAGCCGGCCACCACCAGCACCATGCCGCTGATCACGATGGTTTTGATGGACAGACCGATGGCCCGGGCTGCGGCCTGGCGGGGCGGATATTCCCTGCGCTGGTCCAGGTAATGCTGTGTCAGCAGGATGCCGTAATCAATGGTTGCGCCCATCTGCAGCCCCACGCAGATCAGATAGCAGAGGAAATAGATGCTGCCGTCATACCAGCTGGAGAAGCACATATTGATCCATATGGCACTCTGGATCAGGCATACCAGCACCGTGGGGATCAGCAGATTGCGGAAGGAAAGCAGCACGATGATAAAGACCAGAATGATGGTCATATAGGAAACGCGCTGCATATCCCCGGAGAAGGCCAGCGCGGTATCGTCCAGCACCAGCAGCATGCCCGCCATGGCGGTATCGGGGCCATATACATCGTGCAGAATCTCCTTCATTTCCGCCAGCTTTTCGTGGATGTGCTCGCTGTTCAGCGGCAGATCCAGGGAGAGCAGGATGCGGGAATAATTTTCCCCATTAAAGGCCAGGTTGGCGGTCTGCAGCAGCGATTTTGCCTCGGCCACCTGGATCTTGGGCTCGTCGGGCAGCAGAAAACCGATGGTGTAAACCAGATCGGACAGGCGGGCCAGCAGCTCGTCGCCGCGGATGGGCGGCGTGATATGCAGCAGGCTGAAGGCGGTTTCTATTTCAAACTCCCCGCGTCCCAGCAGCGCGGCGGCGCTGGCGGCGTCATAATAGGTGATGGCGTCCTTGCCGGTGGTCACCATGGAGAGCGCCTTCTGCACGATGGGCCGATCCTCCAGGGTGACGGCGGACAGCCGATCGATCAGCTCCTGCTGGCGGGCGATCCCCGCGTCGCTTTCATCCCGGGGGAAAAGCACGACCATTTGGTTGGATTGGCCAAAGAGCAGGCCGATGGTGCGGGTGTCGTCATCCAGGTTTTGCACAGAGTAGGTGTATACATTCTGCCCCTGCAGCGCCATGCAGACCACCGAAACCAGGATCAGGAGGATGGGCACAGCGCTGTGCAGCACATCCATCAGCGCCGAAATGCTGCCGCCGGTCAGCTTGAGGGGCGGATGGGCGGTTTTATCGATCAGCGGCGTGAACAGCAGCAGCGCCCCGGGTAGGAAGAGGAAAACAGTCAGCAGGCTGAACAGAATGCCCTTGGTCAGCACCACGCCCACATCGATGCCGATGGTAAAGCTCATGGTGGTCATGGACATCATGCCGGCAATGGTGGTCAGGGAGCTGGAGGAGATGGGCATCAGCGTTTCCTGCAGGGCCAGGAGCATGGCCTCCTGATTGTTCGGCGCGGTGCGGCGCAGCCGGTCATAGCTGTTGATCAGCATGATGGAATAATCCATGGCCAGCGCCAGCTGCAGTATGGCGGTGATGGAAAAGGTGATGTAGGAAACCGAGCCCATGACCCAGTTGGTGCCCAGGTTGAGCAGGATGGAGGAAAAGATCGCGGCAAAAAAGATCAGGGGAATGATATAGGAGCTGGTCAGCGAGAGCAGGATCAGCAGCACAATGCCGCAGCTGACCGCCAGCACGATGGGCATTTCATAGGCGATGCTCTGCTGCAGGTTGCGGTCGCTCTTGGCGTCGCCGCTGATCATGCAGGGGCGGTCGCCCAGCTCCGCTTCCACCGTATCCAGAATCTCCCGGGCCCTGGCTTCCTCCGTGGTGACGCTGATCAGCCGATAGACGCTGCCGTTGTAGCGCTTGGTCCCTTCCTTATGATCATAGGAGGCGATCATTACGCCCTCCATATCGCCTATATGCGCGCAAAAATCGTCCGTTTCCTCCTCGGTGGCGTCCACCAGCACCACGGACATGCCGGCGGTGGGGATGAACTCGCCCCGCATGATCTCCAGGCCGCGCTTGGTATCGGTGTCATCGGCCAGATAGGCGGTCAGATCATAGTTCACCTTGGTAAAGCGCATGGAATAAACGGATACCGCGGTCAGCGCCACAATGAGCAGCATCAGCGGGATCCGAAAACGCACAATCGCTTGGGCAAGCCTTCGTTTCAAGGGGAAACCATCCTTTCGGGCGAAAACGCTTTTCCTATTATGGCATAAAACGGCGAAAAATGCATCATAAAAAACATGGATTATCCAAAATAATATTTTAAGAACGACGGATTGTTTCTGCGCCGGCAGGAAAAGGACCGGGCGAGAGCCAAAAACCATTACATATCTGTAAATCTTTCGTAATAAAATAATTCGCAAAAAAGCAGCGCCGATCAATCCAAAAAGGTTGACATCTCTAATTTTACGCAGTAAAATAATAACCGGTAATGCTTTTTTATGAAAAAGAAGCGTTCCGCTGCGTATCTTTCAGCGCGCAGCCGAAGGCGAACGATCCCAGCCGAAAGGGAGGCCCGGGGAGAGCATGAGCAGATCAGGACGATCCGGCAGACGCCGCTCCAAGCGTCAGGTCGCCGTGCTGGCGGCCGTGCTGGCCGTGATCTCGATCGCGGCGCTGGCAGGCGTCTATTTCCTGGGCGAATGGCTGGAGAACCGCTCCTATCAGGAGCAGCGCCAGCAAATGAGCGAGCACTTTGGCGAGCTGCCCACCATGGAATACGCCGGGCAGACCTATGTGCGCCGTCCCGAGGTGGAGACTGTGCTGCTGCTGGGCGTGGACCAGCATCTGGATGATGATACCTGGGGCTTCCAGCGCGGCGGTCAATCGGACTTCCTGCTGCTGCTGGCGCTGGACCACCAGAACAGGACCATCCACCAGCTGCAGATCGACCGCGACACCATGACGGACGTGACGGTGCTGAGCCTGCTGGGCGACCAGAAGAGCACGCGCACCCTGCAGATCTGCCTTTCCTACGCCTATGGCGGCACCAATGAGGAGCGCTGCAAAAACACCGTTGCAGCAGTGGAAAACCTGCTGGGTGGGCAGCGCATCGATCTGTACACCGCCGTCAAGCTGGACGGCATCGGCGCGCTCAACCGGGCGCTGGGCGGTATCACGGTCACCCTGCCGGAGGATTACACCGACCTGGATCCCATGATGGCCAAGGGCGCCACACTGACGCTCACCGATGCCCAGGCGGAGCATCTGGTGCGCGCCCGTATGTATGTGGGCGACGGCACCAATGCGTCGCGTATGCTGCGCCAGCGGGTGTTCCTGAAGGCGGCCACCGAGCAGCTGCTTGTCAAGCTGCGGGAAAGCGCCGATTTTGCCGGCACGCTGTTCGACGCGCTGGAGGAAATCTCCAGCTATACCAATTTTAACCGCGGCAGGCTGATCAACGAGGTCAACCGCGCCTATCACTACGATATTCTTCCCGCGGAAATGTTCACGGGCGAATATAAAATTGGCCGGGGCGGATTTATGGAGTTCTATGCCGACGAGGATTCAATCGCGGCATGGGTGGCCCAGAATCTGTGCGAGCTCAAAAAGTAAAGGAGACAATACAATGAAAAAGGGATTTCTGATGCTGGTTACCATGCTGCTCATGCTGTCCATGTGCGTCGCGCATGCCGCTCCCAGTATCCAGGCGAACAACGTGCCCAGCACCGATTCGCTGATGATCGTCCTGGACGAGAACAGCGAAAAGATCAAGGAAGTCGTTGAGAAGCTGCAGGCGAACCGCGAAGCCGGCAAGGCCGACGTGGAGATCCTGAACGAGGAAACCGTGGAAGCGATCGACGCGCTGCTGCCCGAGGGCGTCAAGAAGGAGGACCTGAAGGCGACCGCGTACTGCCAGGTGCTCGTTTATCACGTTGAGCTGGCGACCGGCGATGTCAAGGCGACCTTCACCTTTGACACCGTTTACAAGCAGGATCAGGTCGTCATCCCCGTGGTGCGTCTGATCACCGTGGGCCCCGACGGCGAGGAAATCTCCGTGGAAACCGTGCTGGAGGCCGCTGTGCTGGCCGACGGCAGCGTTGAGATGACCTTCCCCATCGAGTTGCTGCGGAGCATTGATATCTGCAACAATACCGAGAACGGCCATGCCGATCTGGCTGTCTTCAGCAACTGATTCAGAGTGCCAATATAAAAAGCATGTTCACCCTGGCGGCCTGTCACTGCCAGGGTGAATATGGGTAAAGAGCAGATCATGCTTTCCGCCCTGTCCGACAGGAATATGCGGCGGCGGTTTGCAACGGAGGAAATCCATGCCTGAGGAAAATGTACAGCTGCGTGTCAATCAAGCCGCCGTCCAGGCGGAAGAGCAGACGGAAATCGATCTGGCCGAGCTCTTTTTTCGCCTGCTCGAAAAGGCGAAATTCATCATCCCTGCGGCCATCCTGGGCGCTGTGCTCGCGGCGATCTATACCTTCCTGATGGTGACGCCAAAGTACACCGCCACATCCAAGCTGTACGTGGTCAACGCCTCCAGTTCCGTGATCGACCTCTCTGCACTGCAGATCGGTACCCAGCTGGCGTCGGATTACAAAGAGGTTTTTTCCAACTGGCATGTGCATGAGCGCGTGCTGCAGCGGCTGAACCTGCCCTATTCCTACAGCCAGCTGAATAAAATGGTTTCGGTCAGCAACTCCGAGGCGCAGCGTATCCTCCACATCCGGGTGGAATCCACATCACCCCAGGAGGCGAAGCTGCTGGCGGATACCTACGCCCAGGTGGCGCAGGAATTCATCGCGGAAACCATGTCCACCCAGCGGCCCAACATCTTTGAGGAAGCGCTGCTGCCCTCCGCGCCCTCCTCGCCCAATAAGACGCGCAACATCATGCTGGGCTTCCTGCTGGGCGGGATCCTGGCGGCGGGCATCGTGGTGGTGCAGTTCCTGGTGGATGACCGCATCCACAGCGAGGAGGATATCACCAAATATCTGGGCCTGCCGGTGCTTGGCATCATGCCCAGCCATCAGCAGACCCGGACAAAGGGAAGGGATAAACGCAAAAAGGTCAAACAGGAGGCGGGGAAAGCATGAGAACGGCGCAGTTTAAGCGTTGGGACCCGTTGGATTACTCGGGTTCTGAGGCGATCAATACGATCTGCAGCAATCTTTCCTTTGCCGGCCGCGACGTGCGCAAGGTGGTGCTGACCAGCTGTGAATCCGGCGACGGCAAAAGCTATCTCAGCATCCATATCGCCTATAATATGGCGCTGCGCGGCAAAAAGGTGATCCTGGTGGACTGCGATCTGCGCAAATCCAACCTGGTGAGCCGCTATAATATCACCACCACCGGCGAAATGACGGGCCTGGTGCATTACCTGGCGGGCCACAATCCGCTGGACGAGGTGGTTTATACCACCAATATCGCCAATCTGAGCCTGATCCCCACAGGGCGGGATATTGCCAACCCGATCCCGCTGCTGCTTTCATCGGCTTTTTCGGAGCTGCTGAATTATCTGAGCAAAATCTATGATTTGGTGGTGGTGGACGCGCCGCCCGTCGGTCTGGTGATCGACGCCGCCGAAATCGCCCGCTGCTGCGATGGCATCATTCTGGTGGCAAAGCATGGACAGACCCATCGCCGCGATCTGCAGAACGCCAAACAGCAGCTGCTGCAGACCGGCACCCCCATCCTGGGCTGCGTCCTCAACGATGTATCCTTTGAGGGTATCAGCGCCAAAAAGTATTACAATAAATCCTATTATTCCCATTACGGCAGCTACTACCGCAAGCGCGGCAGGGCGGATGACCAGGAGAGCCAAGAGAGCAAAGAGGAGTAAAACGGCCGTCTATGTTTGTGGATATGCACCATCACGTGATCTACGGCGTGGATGACGGCCCCTCCACCTTTGAAAAAGCCCAGGCGATGCTTCGCAAGGCCCTCGAAAACGATGTATCGGTGATCGCCTGCACCTCCCATGCCACTCCCGGAATCGAGCCTTTCCCCATGGATACGTATCTGCAGCGCCTGACCGAGGAGCAGCAATGGTGCGATGCCCAGGGGTTGGGCATTCGTCTCTGCCCGGGCTCGGAGATCTATTATACCAGGAGCGCCGCGCGCCTATTGCAGGAGGGAAAGCTGCTGCCCATCAACCGGGGCGATGCCGTGCTGGTGGAGTTTTCACCGGCGGAAAAGTATGATCCGATCCGGGAGGCGGTGCGCAGGCTGGGCAACGCCGGATATACGGTGGTTGTGGCCCATGCCGAGCGGTACGATGGCCTGCATGATATTGACCATATCCGCGATCTGCGGGAAGAGCTGGGCGCTTATATCCAGATCAATGCGGGTACCATCCTTTCTCCGGGTGGGTTTCTGCGCAAACGCTGGGTGCGCCGGCTTATGGAAAGCGACGGTTGCGATCTGGTGGGTACGGACGCGCACAATACCGAGAGCCGGCCATGCCGCATGAAGGCCTGCTATCAGTATATCGCCGAGACATGGGGCAAACAGACCGCCGATCGCCTGTGCATAGAAACCCCGGCTTCCCTGATGGGACTTGATTAATCAGCGTATTTGCCTCCTGCGGGAGGTTTTTTTGGTACGATTGTGAGGATCAAAGAACCAGTGGCCTTCCTGTCTGACTGTCAGAGAGAAAGGCTCCCGTGCCTGCGCATACTGTTCTCAGATTAAAGGCCGACAAAACGTAATAGGACGGGGAAAGGGCTCCGCGCTTTCTTCAGCGAGCTGCAAAGAAGCAGCGGGCGAACCGGGTCGAATGGAAAACCAAGCTTGTTCCGCCAGTTTGGTTACGGTCGCCAAGCGAGTTCCCGGGCAACAGAACACAGAAAAAACCCGCAAAACCAAGCTTGCTCGATTTTGCGGGATTTTTTCTGTGTTCAGCAGTGCGCATAGCGCACCGTGCGGGCAGCGAAGCTGGCCTTGTTCGGGAACGGCGGCAGGCGTCAAAGCCCGTTGGCATGTATCCAGCAACAGGAATGGCGACAACGCAGCCGTCTTCGGTTCCTTCTTGGGCTCCAAGAAGGAACACTCCCGTCAAAACCGGTTGGCGAAAAAGCGCGCAGCATTTACGGCGAAAGACGCAGCCTTTTTCGGCTCCTTTCTGGGCTACAGAAAGAAACGCCCCGTCCGTTCTCCCTCCCCGTCCAATTTCTGTTTGATGATGTATGATTGTTACTGGGTAATCGTATCATTATGCGTTGCGTTCCCGCTTTATATCGCGCCGGATCCGTTCTGCCAGGCTGATCCGGGGCAGCTTCCTGCTGTCTTCTGCCAATGTGCCGGCGTGAGCCAAAAGCATGAACATCGGATAGAAAACCGGCTCGTTGTGGAACATATCCACCGTGCCCATAAAGAGGAAGGTCATCAGCAGGATGGCGGCGGTTTTTACAGCGGCGCTGCGGCGATGGCGCAGCGTTTCCCGGGTGGCCAGATAAACCATGCCGCCGTAGGGCAGCAGCGCCAGCAGGCCGCCATGCAGCCAGAGCTCCAGAATCTGATTATGGGTGTGGTTCAGGGGCTGCACAAAGGTGCTGCCAAAGAGCTCGCGCATATAGCTGACGGGCAGCAGCCCCACGCCGGTCAGGGGATAGCCCCGGATGATCTCCAGCGTTTTGCTCCAGATCTGGGTGCGGAAGGTCAGATCGGAATCCTTGCCCAGCCGCGCCAGCAACGCGCCGCCCAGGGTCTCCTGAATATGCAGATACTGCAGCCCGATGAACAGCAGGATCGAAAGGCCGGTCATGACCGCCGGATTGGCGTAGCGCGGCAGGGCGCGGCGGTTAAAGAACAGCAGCATACAAAGCATGGCCGCAAAGCCCATCAGCGCTGTGCCGCCCCGCTGGGTAATGACCGCAAAAACCACCAGCGCAAAGGCGAGGACGGTGCGCAGGGTATAGCGGCCGTCCTTTACCTGGGCGCGGATCATCTCCAGCGCCAGGCAGGGGAAGGCCAGCCGATAATAAAACACCCGGTTGCCGATCAGCCATTCCGGCACAAAGAGCGCCTCGGCGTTCTCCACCGGCTCAATATACCAGACCAGGTTGGCCTGGGCGGCGTTGAGCCCCGCCGGCCAGATCAGCCGCGCTGGCACATTCAGCGCCAGCCAAAGCAGAAAGGCCAGGCTGAAGCCCTCCAGCACGCTGCCCTTCTCCCGCTGCAGGCCCATATCCAGCGCCAGCATCAGGCACAGCGCGCAGACCCAATGCAGCCAGTAACCGCTCTTGCCGCCATAGAACAGCGTGATCAGGAGCAGCACCGCATGCAGCCCCAGCAGGCACAGCAGCATGGGCTGCACGCGCCGGATCTGCCCGGCGGCCCAGCGGTAGAGGTACAGACCCAACATCATGGCGCACAGGGCCCACAGAAATACGCGGAGGAAGGGAAAACACTCCCCGGGATCCAGTTCAGACAGCCCAAAGGCCGCGCGCTCCACCTTTTTCAGATCGTTGGCGCGCACGGCAATAAAAACAAACAGCAGATAAAACCAGGGCTTGGCCAGCAGCCGATCCACCATATTTCCGCCCTTGACCATGATAACTCCTTTATTTTCCTACGCAGAATTGCGAAAAAACGCTGTCCAGCAGCTTTTCATCCACCCGGTCGCCGGTGATCCCGCCCAGGGTGTCCAGCGCCGCGTGCAGATCCACGGCGGCCAGATCCAGCGGCGCGCCGTCCCGAAGGGCATCGGCGGCGGTTTGCAGCTGCGCCGCCGCCTGCCGCGCCAGCTGCATATGCCGGGCGCTGGTCAGGGGCAGATCGCCGCGCACTTTTGCCTGCCTGGCGATTTCCTGTCGCAGGGCATCCATGCCCTGGCCGGATTTGGCCGATACGCGCAGCGCGCCGGGCAGGGGAAAGGCTTCGCCCCGATCCGACTTGTTCAGGATCACAACGCGGTTCAGCGCCGCCGTTTCCCGGAGCAGCTGCTCATCCTCAGCCGTCAGCGGCGCGGAGCCATCCAGCACCAGCAGCGTCAGGTCGGCGGCCTGCATGGCCTGCCGCGCCCGCTCCACGCCGATGGCCTCCACCGTTTCGGTCTGCTCCCGGATGCCCGCGGTATCGCTCAGATTGACGCGCATGCCGCCCAGGGTGATGCTGCCGCGCACCACGTCCCGGGTGGTGCCGGGAATATCGGTCACAATGGCCCGCTCCTCGCAGAGCAGGGCGTTGAGCAGCGAGCTTTTGCCCACATTGGGCCGCCCGCACAGCGCCGCCTCAAAGCCGGTATCCAGCAATCGCGCGGCCCGCTCATCACAGGCGGCAAGCAGCCGCTGGGCCAGATCGGCGGCCTTTTGCGCAAGATCTCCCGCGGCTTCTTCTTCATCGATCTCCTCGGGATAATCCAGCGCGGCTGCCGCGCCGGCGGCCAGGGAGAGCAGCTGCTCCTGAATAGCACGCACAAAGGCGCTGACGCCGCCGTTCAGCTGCCGCAGCGCCGCCCGGCTGGCCTGCTGCCCCTGGGCCTCGATCAGCCGCATCACGGCCTCGGCCCGGCTCAGATCGATGCGCCCGTTCAGGAAGGCCCGGCGGGTAAATTCGCCCGGATCGGCAGGCCGCACGCCCAGGCTGTACAGCGCCGCCAGGATCTGGCTGGCCACCTGCTCGCCGCCGTGGGCCTGGAACTCGGCCACGTCCTCCCGGGTGTAGGAGCGGGGCGCGAGCATAAGCACCGCCATGCACTCGTCGATCATTTCGCCCGAGGCGTCATACAGATGGCCGTACAGCAGACGGTGGCTTTCCACCGTTTGATTGCCAGCCGGACGGAACAGGGCATCAAAACAAGTGCGCGCCGCGGGCCCGCTGACGCGCACAATGGCGATGCCACCCTGCCCGGGCGGGGTGGCCAGCGCCGCAATGGTATCGTTCGGATAGGCTGTCAGCATATTACAGCAGCCCCTGGTAGGCTTTATCGGCGTCGGGCCGGGGACGGCGCGGCGCTTCCTGCGCGGCGGGAGCGGGGGAAGGAGCGTCCTGCTCTCCTGCGTAATGGGGATGATACACGCGCCGATCCAGCGACCAGATCTTTTCGCTGAAGGCCCCGGCGGGGGTGCGGCGCAGGATGCCGTTCATCTCGTTCATACGCGCGTCCACCAGGTCGATCCAGTGCAGCATCTCCGCCTCGGGGAACATGGGCGGCCGGGGGCTGCCGTATTCCGCCTCGCCGTGATGGCTGATCACCATGTGCTCCAGCAGCAGCACATATTCCTCGTCTTCGGGGATCTCCATGCGCCGGGCGGCCTCCCGCACCTGGGTCACGCCGCGCACCAGATGGCCCAGCAGCAGGCCGTCCACCGTATAATCGGTCACGTTGCCGGCCTCGTCGGATTTCATCTCGGCGATCTTGCTCAGATCGTGCACGATCACCCCGGCAAACAGCAGATCCTGGTCCAGCCAGGGATATACCGTCAGCACCGCCCGGGCCAGGCGCAGCATGGAGCTGGTATGGTGAAGCAGGCCGCTGCGCTCCGCGTGGTGCAGCCGCTGGGCGGCGGGATAATACATCAGCCGCTCGCCGGCCATGCGCAGCATCTCGCCCACGATTTTTTGAAGCGTTTCATTGCGCATCTCCGCCACCGCCTGGGTGAGCTCGGCGTACATCTCTTCCGCCGGGTAGGGGGCGCAGGGCACCAGGAAGCTCAGGTCGTACTCCCCTTCCTGGGCCTCGCGGATCTTGTTGATTTTCATCTGCAGGCGCCCGTTGTACTCGGTGATCTGGGCGCGCACCTTGACCACCGCGCCCACCGGGGGCGGCGTCACCGTGCCGTCCCACATCTTGGCGTTGATATCGCCCGTGCGGTCACACAGCGTCATATCCAGGTATTTGCTGCCGTTGGAGGAGGTGCGCTGGTCGCTGGTGCGGGCCAGCAGGAACCCCTCAAACTTGATGTCCTTTTCAAAGGTCGCCACGGCGATCTGATCCATTTTGCTTGTCTCCCGTCCGGATGCGGCGCTCAGGCCCCGGCATCCTCCACATACATATCCTCAAACAGCGTGTATTCCGCCAGCCAGTTGAGCTTGACCGTTTCCAGCGGGCCGTTGCGCTGCTTGGCCACGATGATCTCGGCGGTGTTGGTCTCCGCGCTGCTCTGGTCATAATAGGCCTCGCGGTGCAGGAACATGACCACGTCGGCGTCCTGCTCGATGGAGCCGGAATCGCGCAGGTCGCTCAGCATGGGGCGCTTCACCGTGCGCTGGGTATTGGCGCGGCTCAGCTGGGCGCAGGCCAGAATGGGGATCTTCAGCTCCAGGGCGATGCTCTTGAGCCTGCGGCTGATCTCGCTGACCTCCTGCTGGCGGTTTTCGGATTTTCCGTCCGCCGCCATCAGCTGCAGATAGTCCACCACCACCAGGTCCACGCCCTTTTCCAGCATCACGCGGCGCACGCGGCTGCGCATCTGCAGGGGGGTCAAGCCGGCGGTATCGTCAATGTAGATTTTCTCGTTGGCCAGGGGATTTACGGTCTGGGCCAGCTTGGCCCATTCCTTGTCCCGCAGGGTGCCGCTGCGCACACGCTGCATGTCCACTCGGGCCTCGCCGCACAAAAGGCGCATGGCGATCTGCTCCCGGGGCATTTCCAGGCTGAAAATGGCTACGGCATGGCCCTTGCGGGCGGCGGCCGCAGCGATGTTCAGGGCGATGCTGGTTTTGCCCATGCTGGGGCGCGCGCCCATGAGCAGCAGCTCGCCGCCGTGCATGCCGGTCAGCACCCGGTCCAGCTGGCTGAAGCCGGTGGTGACGCCCGCCACCCGGCCCTGCAGCCGGGCCAGCTCCTCGATCTGGCTGTAGGTGGTAAACAGCACGTCCCGGATGGGCAGCAGCTGCTCGCCGCCGGTGCGCCGCATTACGATATCGAAAATCGATTTTTCTGCCGCGCTCAGGATATCCTTGAGATCCATCTGCTGGGCATAGCAGCTGCGGCTGATGGCGTTTGCCGCCTGGATCAGCTGCCGCAGCGTGGATTTTTCCAGCACGATGGAGATGTAGTACTGCACGTTGGCCGTGGTGGGCACGTGCATCAGCAGCTCGGCCAGGTAGGCGCTGCCGCCCACGCCGGCCAGCGTACCGCGGCGCGACAATTCCGCGTCCACCGTGATGAGGTCCACGGCCACGCTCTCCCGGGCCAGGCCCAGGATGGCCGCGTAGATCGCCTGGTGGGCGGGAGTATAAAAATCGGTCTCCTTCAGCATTTCCGTCGCCATGGATACGGCGCGGCTGTCCTGCAGCAGCGCGCCGAGCACGCTCTGCTCCGCCTCATAATTCTGGGGCGGGACGCCGGTAAAGGCGGGGGAAAGGCCGGGCTGCTGCTCGCTCAAGGCTTCAGCCCTCCTGAATGTTCTTGACCCGCAGGATCATCTTGCTGCTCACGCCGGTGTACAGGCGCACATTGACCTCGTAATCGCCCAGCTGGCGCACGGGATCCTTGATCTCTACCTTGCGCTTATCCACTTCCACGCCGTAGCCGGCCTGGATGGCGTCGGCCACCTCCTGGGTGGTCACGCTGCCGTACAGACGGCCTTTATCGCCGCACTTTACCTTGAGGATGACCACCTTATTCTTCAGCTTCGCGGCGGTTTCCTCGGCGGCGGCCCGGGCCTCCGCTTCCTTGCGGCGCTCGGCGGCGCGCTTGCGCTCCACCACCTTGATGGCGCTGTCGGTGGCCTCCATGGCCCACTTGCGCGGGAACAGGAAATTGCGGGCATAGCCGTCGCTCACGTTGGCGATATCATCCTTCTTGCCGATGTCCTTCACATCCTGCAGCAATATAACCTTCATTTATTCTTCCTCCTCATCCCGGGGACGCATGGGCGGACGCAGTCCCCGCGTATTTTTTATTTGATCCATCACGCCGATGAAGATCAGCGCGATCTGCATAAACCGGAACAGCAGCGACAGCACCACCACCGCCGACCGCCAGCCGCGGCTGGTGCCGCGCCTGTGCTGGGCGTCGTTCAGCGTGGCCAGTCCCTGCACGGCAAAGCACAGGCTGAACACCTGGAACAGGATCGATCCCACCGTGATCAAAGCCGTGGTATTCCCATACCGCATCAGCGGATAGCCGATGGCCATCAGGCCGATGCGCAGCCCCCAGGGCCTGGGCAGATGCCATGTGCGCAGCGGCGGCATGCCGAGATCCGGGATCGGCAGCGGATCCTCCCCGCGCAGGAAGGCGCGCTTTTGAGCGGCCTGTACGCCATAGCGGATCCCAAGGCTCAGCCCCAGCAGGGCGTTCAGCCCGCTTACGGTGATCAAAAGCTCCGGCACCAGGCCTTCCAGCAGCTGCTCCGTCAGGGTCCTGACCTGCAGCAGCAATTCGCCCGTCACGCCGGTGGACAGGGCATAGCCGCCGGGCACCGCCACGATGGCGGTATCCCGCATGGAGGCCGGGATCCGCAAAAAGCCTGCGTTCACCAGGGAATAGAGCAGATCATCCCGGTAGGAGAGCCCGCCGACAATCCGGGCCAGCGCCATGCCGGCCTCGGAAAACAGCATGCCCTGGGTTTGGCGCTGCATCAGCAGATAGATGGCCAGCTGTCCCAGCAGCAGGGACGCGGCAATCAGCGCGCAGGCCCGCCAGAAGGGCAGCGGACGGCTCAGACTGTAGCCGTAGGCCGCCAGGGCGGGCAGCAGATAGAGCGCCGCGCAGGCCACAAGCAGCGCGGGCCCGGTGAGGGCAAAGGCGGCCAGCGTCATGCCCAGGCACAGCACCATGGGGATCAGCCCGGCGGTCAGCCCGATGATCATCAGCAGCGCTGGCCCGGCCCAAAGCACAGGCGGCGCCAGCATCAGCCCGGACATATCGCCGAGCGCCAGGATCAGCGCCGCAGCGCCGGCCCACAGCGCGCAGGACAGCACGGCAGCCCGCACCGTGGTATAGGTCGCATATCCCCGCCGCATGCTTGTCTCCCTTCCAATATATGGGATGCGTATATCATCCCTGTTTATTGTACGGCGCAAGGGGGAATTTGTCAATTGATTCGTGCAGGTTATACAGATATCAAATAAAAAACGATCGGCGGATCACTTTGGTTCGTGGCGCGGATCTTATTCTCTGGGAAGAAGAAGACAAACCGTAATTTGTAAAAGGGAGACGTTAGGGCCTCCGCGGCCCTAAAACCTGCGCCAAAGGACTTCGGGTCCGGGGCCTTCCGGCCCGCTTTTCGCTGAAAACCATCCCAAGGGATGCTTTTCCGGGCGCTCAAAGCCCTCTGGACTCCAACGGGCGATAGAGCGAACGACGAAAAACAAGCTTGTTTCCGCCTGTAACTTGAAAGACGCAAAGAGAGCTCCCGGGCATAAGAAAAGCCTGAAAATTTCCGATAAAACAAGCGAGCTTGTTTTTCGGTAATTTTCAGGCTT
>CADAHU010000033.1 GCA_902787835.1 uncultured Eubacteriales bacterium | reverse complement strand
CTGGGCGGCGGCGCACTGGAAGGCGCGGAAGATATTGCCCGCGCCAAAGTGCACCCACAGGGGCGCTTTGCGGGTGTTTTCGATCATGGCCGCCCGGTCAAAGGCGGGCAGGGTATAGCCCTTTTCCAGCCATTCCGCGCGGTTCTTGAGGCCGGCTTCATTCAGCGCAAGCATGTTTTATTTTCCTCCCTTGTTTTCTTTATCGATGGCCTCCCACAGGCCGTTGATGTAGGCCGCGCCCAGCGCGCGGTCGTACAGGCCGTAGCCCGGGCGGCCCTGCTCGTCCCAAATCATGCGGCCATGGTCGGGGCGGATGTAGGTATCGGGGCAGGTATCGTAGATGGCCTTCACGATCTCATACAGATCCAGATCGCCGGTGCAGCTCAGGTGCGCCGCTTCCCGGAAATGATGGTAACCCAGATACTTGACGTTGCGCACGTGCATGGCCCCGATGCGGTTCATCTGGCCAAAGTGCCGGATGATGGCGGGAATATCGTTGTCCGGGTTGCTGCCCAGGCTGCCGGTGCACAGGCACAGGGTATTGGCCGGGCTGTCATGCAGCTTTACCATCTTATCGAAGTCCTCCTCGCTGTGGGTGATGCGGGGCAGGCCGAAGATGGGCCAGGCGGGGTCGTCCGGATGGCAGGCCATGCGCACGCCCACTTCCTCGCAGACCGGGATCACCGCGTCCAGGAAATACTTGAAGTTTTTGCGCAGATCATCCGGACCGATCTTTTCATACTGCTTGAGGGTGGTTTCCAGCAGCGCCAGCCGTTCCGGCTCCCAGCCGGGCAGGGTAAAGCCGTGGCTGTCCTCGGCGGTCTTGCGCACGATCTCCAGCGGCCCCATCTGGCCCAGATCCTTCTCGTCAAAATACAGGCTGTTGCTGCCGTCCTCGGGGATCACCCGCGCCAGGTCGGTGCGCAGCCAGTCGAACACCGGCATGAAGTTGTACACGATCACCTTGACGCCGTGCCGGGCCAGCATGCGGATGGTGCTGATGTAGTTGGCGATGTACTCCTCCCGGCTGGGCAGGCCCATCTTGATATCCTCATGGACGTTGACGGATTCGATCACTTCGATCTCCAGCCCTGCGTCGTTTACTTCCTTCTTGAGCGCCGCAAATTCCTCTTCGGGCCAGTCCACGCCCGCGGGCTTGTCAAGCAATCCCATGAGCCCGGTCATGCCGGGGATCTGCTTGACGTACTTGAGGGGGATGGGATCGATGGCGCTGCCGTACCAGCGGAATGTCATTTTCATATGCTTCGGTATCTCCTTCCATCGGGAATGCCGCGGCAATCCCGCATCCATATCATTGTGCTTTTTAGTATAGCATAAGCCGCGGCCCTTTGTAAATGCAAAAAAGACGGGCAAATCACATTGCAAAAACCGGGTGATTCGGCTATAATGCAGGCAGAAAAAAACGCAGGAGGGATCAGGACCATGAAAGGGATCGTAAAGCATCATGACCAAACGGCGCTGCAGGATCTGGGCGGCGGCACCACCCGCCGGGTGCTGGCGTATGACGGCCAGCTGATGGCCGTGGAGGTGGGCTTTGAGGCCGGCGCGGTGGGCGCGGAGCATACCCATCCCCATACCCAGTGCAGCTATGTGCTCTCCGGCCGTTTCCGCTATTATGTGGAGGGAGAGGGCGCCGATCTGGGCCCAGGGGATTCCATCGTGGTGCCCAGCGGGCTGAAGCACGGCACGGAATGCCTGGAGGCCGGCGCGCTGCTGGATATTTTTACGCCCATGCGGCAGGATTTTGTAAAGGAATAAGCCCGATACGGAATGATGCGCGCGGCGCGGAAAGCAAGGGGAAGCGATTCCTCTTGCTTTTTTTCTGCCCTTGGTTTAATGTTGACAAAGGGTGGATTTTCCATGTAATATGGGTATGTTAATAATCGTACATTGTCATATGCGGAGGGATCGATTCATGAGCACCCTGTCAAATGGAAAAAAGCATATCACGCTGGGCTGCCTGATCCTGGCGGCTTTGATGCTGCTGGCGTGCGCGGCGGGCCTTGCGGAGCCATCGGCGGCCCTGCCCCAGACGGCGCAGGAGAGGATCGGCGCTGACGCTGCGCCCTCGGAGGATCTTGCCGCCGGGTATATCCAGCGGCTGTTTTATCCGCCCAAGCCCGGCAGCGCCACGGCCGAGCCCAAGGGCCTTGCCGCAGATAACCTGAACCGGAACGCGCGAAAGATATTCGACGCTCTTTTTGAGCGGGTCAGGCAGGTGGCGGCGGGAGAGCTTGACAATACGACTTTTGAGCTCGCCAATATGTATACGGCCAGGACGATCAGCGCCGGCGAACTGGGCCTGGATTCCTTCTGCAAGGATGGATCGTGGACCCAGGAAGCCTCCAGGGCCCTGAACAATCTGGCCGCGGCGGATGTGCGCGCCGCCGTGACCGCCCTGCTGCGGGATTGCCCCTATGAGATGTACTGGTGCGACCTGGGCTACAGCTATTATGTGCCCGCAAGCACCAGCGACGGCGGCACCACCGCAGACTGGGACGGCAGCGTGACGGTTTTCCTGTACGTGGCGGAGGAATACCGGGCGAATCCGGAGGATGAATTCCAGTTTGACGTTTCCTGGGGCCAGCGCGCCGTCAACGCCGCGGCCGTCGCCCAGGATATCGCAGCCCAGGATCAGGGCTTGCTGGATCTGGAGAAGCTGACCGATTACAAGGAGCGCATCTGCGGCCTGGTGCAATATAACCATGACGCCGCGGACAGCAGCCAGAACGTGCCCTACGGCAATCCCTGGCAGATCGTATATGTGTTTGATGGGGATGAGGAGACCAACGTGGTATGCGAGGGCTACTCCAAGGCCTTCCAGTACCTGTGCGATATATCCCGGTTCAACGGCGATATCAGCGTGATCTGCGTATCGGGCAACGGCCATATGTGGAACGTTGTGCATATGGAGGATGGCGCAAACTATCTGGCCGATCTGACCAACTGCGACGACGACTCCATCGGATATCCGGATCAGCTGTTCCTGGCTGGATACACCAGCGGCGATATCGACGAGGGCTATACCTATACCACAAGCTACGGGAGCATCACGTACTCCTATGAGGACCTGATGCTGAGCACCTATACCCGGGAGCAGCTGACCATGTCGCCCAACGCCTACACCGCGGGGGAGGTCCCGCCCGATACGGAGGAGGAGCTGCTGATCGCATCCGATACCCGGATCACCGGCCCGGCGCAGATCCGGGAAAGAGCGGATTATCCCTTGACAATCACCTTCCCGGCGGGGCTGTCCCAGGAGATCCTGCAGGGCTATAACTTTGTGCAGATCGAATACTATGAGGGCGGCGCTGAGGGCGGGCCGCTGTGGCGGTCCAGCAGCGAAACGCTGTACGGCGAAACCGGCAACGCGGTGACCTACCCCAGCGCGGGCGTCGCTGTGATCAACGATGCCACTGGACGCGAGCTGATCGCCGGCAGCTACAAAGTATCGGTAAACATCTTTAACGCTGCGCGGACCAAGAAAGTTTATACTGGAGATCTGCTGGTAACCGTTACGGCGTCGGAGGCTCCCGAAGCGCCGGATGTCCTGTTTGACCATACGCCCTTCTTCAGCGGCATGCCGATCAGCGGCTATATTAACGGCGAGATCCCCGAGAACCTGGAATTCCGGGTCAGCAGGGAGAATGATAATTCCAGCGAAACGCTGTATTCCACCGTAAAGGGGAACCTGACCCTGGAGAACGGCCGCTTCTCCTGTGAAAGCTTTGGCGAGGGAACCTGGGATGTGATCATGGCGGGCCAGTACGATGGCCTGTGGAGCTATCAGGTCGGGCAGAAAGTAAAGGTGATCAGCGGCACCGATACCACCGAGCTTGCGCGGGTCGCGGAGAACACCGTGATCACCATCCCCGCCGAGATCAACCGCGGCACCGATATTCCCGTCAACGTGCAGTTCCCCGCCGATCTGTCCATAGGTTACAGAAAACAGTACAGGTACCTTGATTTTACGATCGATGGATGGGGCTTCGGTGGCCCGGTATGGGATGAGGACGGGCACGTCAACAATTATGCGGGCTTCGACGGCGAAAGTGATACTTCCATCGACTTCGTGATGGACAATAAGAACTTGGCGCCCGGGGTGTACTACATCACCGTGCGGAACCTGGCGCCGACGGATGATGTTTGGGAGACGGCCTTTACCAGGGTTTACCGGATCATCGTGCTGGATACCGAGGTGCCGCCCGCTCCCAGCATCGAGCTAAAAAAGGATCAGTTCTATTATGCGTATGATGTTTCGCCTGACTATTCGCTGGTCTTTGAGGGCATCGTGGGCACCGTACTGGATGAAGGGGCGGATAGCATCGACCTGACCTGCGACGAGGCCGGCAGCTTCACCACCGGCATCGTGGATGGTGAATTCCGCACGAATAACTGGCTGGGCGTGGGCACCTGGAATATTCGCGCCAGGGTGCGCATCAACAATGTGTGGAGCGAGGAGACAGCCTTCACCGCCACGCTGGTGGCGTATCCCTATGCCGGCCCGCAGATCGGCCTGCCGGATGAGCTTGTGGCGAGCAAGAACCTGCCCTTCACGATCACCATCCCCAATGCGGAGACCTACGGCTGTAAGCTGGTGAGGGATAACATCACGATAGCGGAATGGATTGACAGAGCGCTGACGGACGGAACCGATACGCTTGAAATCACGTTCGCGGAGGAGATGGACGCGGAGCTGCGGATCTGGGCGGATCTGGAGGACGGCGGAATCTGCGGCTGCGCTGTGAGCTTCCATGTGACCAGCCAGGGCGAGCCCGGCTTTGAGATCCCGCAGATCCATCTGGGTGGAACGCCCAGCTTCATGCAGCCCATGGCAGTTTCCTGGGACGCCGTCGAAGGCGCGCAGTACCGGGTATGGTGGGGATGGCCAGGGCATTGGGCCAGCTCCGGCATCATCAATGAAACGCATTTTACCTTTGACCCTGTGGAGTATTGGGATAAGTACGCCTTTGACCAGATGCAGTATGTGGAGCTGGAGATCCTCCTGCCCGGGTATGATACCATTTTCGTGGATACCGATGATTTTGAAATGGAATTCCCCGAGGACAGCCGGGTGCAGGCGGAAGTGAACCGCCGCAGGCTGATCCTGGGCGGGCATGGCGAGGCAGCCATCACGATAAACGCCCCCGGCGCGGATGAGATCCTGCTCTTCTGCCTGAACTACGGTGCGGAGGGCGAGCCCGTATACTCGGTGTATCCTTCTGAGCAGGGCGGCAGCGCGCAATTCTGGTATTGCGAGGAGTGGGATGCGGAATTCCATCAGACCGGCGGCGATCTGAAATTCTACGCCTCCGCGCGGTTTGGAAACCAGTGGAGCGGCATCAGCAATATCGCGGTCCTTACCATCGCGGAGGAGGAAGCGGTCAGCGTCTTTGGCGCTCCCGATCTGATCCTTCCCGGCGCGCTGACCGCCATTGAGGAGGAAGCCTTCCGCGGCGTCAGCGCCCATTGCATCCGGATCCCCGGCGGCGTTTCGCGCATCGGCGATTATGCCTTTGCCGATTGCCTGGGCCTGGAGCAGATCTATATTCCCGTGGGCGTTACGCAGATCGGCGATCACGCCTTCGACGGCGCATCCGCCGATCTGGAGGTGTTCGGCGCCTCCGGCAGCGCGGCGGAGACCTTTGCCCAGCTGCATGGCCTGATCTTCATCCCTGTGGATTGACACGCAGAGCGTTTATCCCCTATGCCCGGATTTGGAACCTTGGCGCTCCTGATCCGGGCATTCGTTTTAATATATGTAGAAAGTTGACAAACAGGGAGCGGCAGGGGTACAATAATTTGGTTATCAACGGAGGGAGGAAAGGCTGTGTTTTTCATCCTTTGGGGGCTTTGGATCGTCTTTAACGGCAAATGCACGCTGGAGATCGCCCTGCTGGGCGCCTTTATCAGCGCGCTGATCTATGCCTTTACCTGCAAATATATCGGCCTCAGCCCCCGGCGCGAGCTGCGCTATGTGCGCCGGGCGGGCAAAGCCGTCGTCTATCTTTGGGTGCTGCTGGTGGATATCTTGAAGGCCAACTGGCAGGTGCTGCGGCTGATCTGGTCGCCGCGGCTGGAGGTGGAGCCGGAGCTGCGCTCCTTCCATACGCGGCTCAAAACCGATATGGGGAAAACCATTCTGGCCAATTCCATCACCCTGACGCCGGGCACCATCACCGTGCACGTAAAGGACGATCTGCTGCTGGTGCACTGTCTGGACCGGGAAATGGGCGAGGGGCTGGAAAACAGCGATTTTGAAAAGCGGGCCGCAGAGCTGGAGGCGAGGGAGACATGACGGTGGAAACTGCGTATGAATGGCTGTACCGCGTGGTGCTGGCCGCGCTGGGGCTGTGCCTGTTCTTCAGCCTTTTCCGCGCCATCCGCGGGCCGCGGGTGGCCGACCGCATCGTGGCGGTCAACATGGCAGGCACCCAGACCACGGTGATCATCGCCATCCTGGCGGTGATGATGGGGGAGGGCTACCTGGCCGATGTGGCGCTGATCTATACCATGCTCTCCTTCCTGGCGGTGGTGCTGCTGACCCGGGTATATCTGGGCGTATGGCGGGAGCGGCAGATCAAGGCGGAAAAGGAGGAGAAATCCGATGCTTGAGTGGATACGCTTTCTCCTGGCCGCAGCGCTGATGCTGTCCGGGCTGCTGGTGATGATCTCCGCCGTGGCGGGGGTCAACCGCTTCCGCTACGTGATGAACCGCATGCATGCCGCCGCCATGGGCGATACCCTGGGCATCCTGCTGATCGTGCTGGGATTGGTGGTGATCAGCGGCTTTCAGCTGGTGAGCCTCAAGCTGCAGCTGGTGGTGGTGCTCTGGTGGCTGTCCAGCCCCGTATCCTCCCATCTGATCGGCAAGCTGGAGATCACCACCAATCCGCATCTGGATCAGTATATGGCGATCAAAACCGAATCGGACCCGCATCAGGAGGTGGACGGCTGATGGATGTGCTCAATATCATGCTGCTGGTCTTTATCCTGGTGTGCGGCGTATCGGTGAGCCTGACCAAAAACCTGCTGGCCAGCCTGATCATCTTCATGTGTCAGTCCCTGGCCATGACGGTGATCTGGATCCTGCTGGAATCGCCCGATCTGGCGATCACCGAGGCCGCCGTGGGCTCGGGCGTCACCAGCGTGCTGATGTTCGTTACGCTCAAAAAGATCCATGCCATAAAGGGGGAAAAGGACGATGGCGAAGCAAAGGAATGATTATGAAAATTCCTGGTTTCCCCGGCTGAAGCGATGGATCGCGGGCGGCGCGGCTGTATTGGACGACCGTGTGGCCGATCAGCTGGGCCGGCCCGCCCCGGAGGAGGACGCCTCCGCCGAGAATTACGCTTTTTATGAAGCGGAGCGCGCCGCCCAGCGGCTGGAGGACGAGGAACGCGAGGCGGAGATGATCGCCCGGGCCCGGGCCTGGCGCGAGGGCCGCGGCAAAAAGCTGACCCGTGCGCTGTACGGCGTGATTGCGGTGGCGCTGTGTGTGTCGGTGATCCTGCTGCTGCTGATCACCGTATCCAACCTGCCTTCCTTCGGCGGAAAGGATAACCCCACCAATAACGAGGTGCCCCGGCGCTATATCGAAAGCGGCCTGCAGGAGACCGGCGCGGTGAACGTCGTGGCCGGCATGATCCTGGATTACCGCGCCTTCGATACCCTGGGGGAGAGCCATGTGCTGTTCATCGCGGCCTGCGCCGTGCTGCTGCTGCTGCGCGTATCGGACAGCGGCGATCCCCGGGAGCGGCTGGAGGCCGAGGGGAACGACCAGGTGTACGAGCCCAAGGACGATATCATCCTGCAGCGGGTCACGGGCTTCCTGGCGCCGGTGATCCTGCTCTTTGGCGTATACGTGCTGTTCAACGGCCATCTGGGGCCGGGCGGCGGCTTTTCGGGCGGCGCGGTCATGGGGGCCGGGCTGATCCTGTATGTAAACGCCTATGGCTTTGAGGCCGTCAGCCGGTTCTTTACCATGCGCACCTATAAGGCGCTCACGGCATCGGCGCTGGGCTTTTACGCCCTGGCCAAGGCGTACTCCTTTTTCTGCGGGGCCAACCATCTGGACAGCGGCATCGGCCTGGGAACGCCGGGGGCCATCTTCTCCTCCGGGCTGATCCTGTACCTCAATATCGCCGTGGGCCTGGTGGTGGCCTGCACCATGTACGGCTTTTACGCCCTGTTCCGGAAAGGAGATCTGTGAGCCATGGGCAATCTTTTCAACAATTATGAGGAAGCCTGCGCCATCATTCTTTTCGGCATCGGGTTCACCACGCTGCTGCTGCACCGCAACATGATCAAAAAGGTTATCGGCTTTTCCATGATGGACAGCGCCATCTATCTGTTCCTGGCGGCCAAGGGCTATATTGCCGGCCGGAAGGCGCCCATTATCGAGAACGGCGTGCAGGCGGTGGAGGCCTATATCAACCCGGTGCCCGCCGGCCTGGTGCTGACCGGCATCGTGGTATCGGTGAGCAGCACCGCGCTGATGCTGGCGCTGACCGTGCGGCTTTACCGACGCTATCATACGCTGAATATCGATGAGATCACCGAAATGGCCCGAAAGGAGGAGGTCTGATGGCTCTTTGGCAGAATCTGCCCTTCGCCATGATCCTGCTTCCTCTGGCCAGCGCGGGCGTTACGTCGGTGCTGCGGGGACGAGCGGCCCGGTGGACGGCAATCTGCGTGATCGCGCTGGTGACCGGCATGGCCGCCGCGCTGGCGGTATTTATGCAGGGATACGGCCAAAGCTATCCCTACATGATGGGCCATTTCCCCGCGCCCTGGGGCAATGAGATCCGCGCCGGCATTCTGGAGGCCGTTGTGGCCCTGTGCTTTTCGGCGGTGATGCTGCTGTCGGTGCTGGGCGGCCTGCGGAATCTGAAGCGGGATATCCGCACTGACCGCCAGAACCTGTATTTTGTCATGTGCGAGCTGACCACCTCCGCCCTGATGGCCCAGGTGTTCACCAACGACGTGTTCACCGCCTATGTGTTCCTGGAGATCACAACCATCGCCGCCTGCGTGCTGATCTGCGCCAACAGCAAGGGGCGCGCGCTGACCGCGGCGGCCCGGTATATGGTGCTCAATCTGGTGGGCTCCGGCCTGTTCCTGCTCTCGCTGTCGCTGATCTACGACCTGACCGGCCACCTGCTGATGAGCAATATTCAGGAAAAAATGGCGGAGCTCAGCGCCCAAGGTAAATACGAGCAGCCCATCACCATGGTGATCGCGCTGGTCACCATCGGCCTGGGCATCAAATCGGCGCTGTATCCCTTCCATACCTGGGTGCCGGATGCCTATTCCATGTCCACCCCGACCAGCAGCGCCATCCTGTCCAGCCTGATCAGCGAGGGATACCTGTTCCTGCTGATCAAGTTCTATTACCGCGTGTTCGGCATGCAGGTGGTGCTGGAAACGGGCATTGCCAACGTGCTCTTTGTGCTGGGCGCGTTCGGCGCGGTCATGGGCTCGCTGCTGGCCGTGCGGCAGACCGATATCCGCCGGATGGTGGCCTACTCCTCGGTGGCGCAGATCGGCTATATTTATCTGGCCATGGGCATCGGCACGCCGGAGGGCATGACGGCGGCGGCCTACCAGATCGTTGCCCACGCGGTGTGCAAGGCGCTGCTGTTCATCGCCGCGGGCGGGCTCAGCGACGCCTCCCGGGAGCGGCAGGATCTGCCCCATCTGCGCGGCGCCTTTTACCGGCAGCCGGTGGCGGGCGCGGCCTTTACCCTTGGCGCGCTGAGCATGATCGGCCTGCCCCTCCTCAGCGGCTTCATCGTCAAGGTGAGCTATGCCGAGGCCGCCGTGGGGATCGGGGGAAAGCGCATGGCCGGGGTGCTGGCCGTGCTGATCGTGAGCACGCTGCTCAACACCCTGTACTTTGGCCGGGCGATGATCAACCTCTATCGGCTGGAGGAAAAGAAGATCCGGGAGCAGCGGCGCTTCCGCTGCGGCGCATGCTTTGCCATTTCCTGCGCCCTGCTGGCCGCGGTCACCGTGGCGCTGGGCGTGGCCTCCCGGCCCGTGCTGGAGGCCATAAGGCAGGGTTTCCAAATGTTCGGCTGACAGGAAAGGAGACAGAACTTCATGGATACTGTTCAGAATACAAAGGATTTTCTGCTGCTGCTGCCGCTGCTGCTGCCGGTGATCGGCGCGCTGTGCGTGGCCTTCGTCAAGGCGCTGGATGATATGCGCCTGCGCCGCATTGCCGTGACCGCCACCCTGGGGCTGACGCTCCTTTCCGTGCTGGCGATCCTGCTGCGCCCCGACGGCAGCCTGGTGCTGTTCAACCTGACGCCCAGCATCCCCGTGCTGCTCAAGCTGGACGGCGTGGGGCGGCTGTACGCCGGCTTTATCAGCGCCATCTTCCTGGCGGTGGGCATTTACAGCTTTGAGTATATGCACCACGAGAAGAACGAGAAGCGGTTTTACACCTTCTATCTGCTCACCCTGGCGGCGCTGATGGGCCTGAGCCTGTGCGGCAGCATCGTGACGCTGTACATGTTCTACGAGGCCATGACGCTGCTCTCCCTGCCGCTGGTCACCCATACCCAGACCCGGGAGGCTGTGGCTGCCGGCATCAAATACCTGATCTATTCGGTCATCGGCGCATCCCTGGCTCTGGCGGGCATTTTCTTCCTGAACAGCTATGCCGATACGCTTTCCTTTACGCCGGGCGGCGTGCTCAATATGGAAAAGGTGGCCGGGCATGAGAGCCTGCTGCTGGTGGTGTTCTTCCTGATGGTCATGGGCTTTTCGGTCAAGGCGGGTATGTTCCCGCTGCATGGCTGGCTGCCCACGGCCCACCCGGTGGCCCCGGCCCCGGCCAGCGCCGTGCTGAGCGGCGTGATCACCAAGGCCGGCGTGCTGGGCATCATCCGCGTGGTCTTCTACCTGGTGGGGCCGGACTTCCTGCGGGGCACCTGGGTGCAGACCGCCTGGCTGATCCTGGCCATCATTACGGTATTCCTGGGCTCCATGCTGGCCTTCAAGGAGGGCGTGTTCAAAAAGCGCCTGGCCTATTCCACCGTCAGCCAGGTCAGCTATGTGCTCTTCGGTCTGTTCACCCTGACCGCTCAGGGCATGACCGGATCGCTGCTGCACATCATCTTCCATTCCATCATCAAAAATACCCTGTTCATGACGGCGGGCGCGATCATCTATAAAACCGGCAAAACCAAGGTGTCGGAGCTCACCGGTATCGGCAAGCAGATGCCCATCGCCATGTGGTGCTACACCATCGTCAGCATGGGCCTGATCGGCATTCCGCCCACCTGCGGCTTCATCAGCAAATGGTATCTGGCCCAGGGCGGCCTGGCCACCTCCTTCAGCTGGAACTGGGTCGGCCCCGCGGTGCTGCTGGTCAGCGCCATCCTGACGGCGGGCTATCTGTTCTCCATCGTGATCCGCGGCTTCTTCCCGGGCAATGAGATCAGCCGGGAGGAGCTGCCCAAGGCGGAGCCCACCTGGATCATGCTGGCGCCCATGGCTGCGCTGGCCGCGCTGTGCCTGCTGCTGGGCATGTTCCCGAACGCGCTGACCGGCTTCGTATCGTCCATTGCCGCCGCGGTGCTGTAAGGAGGGATCGCCATGCTATTGATCGCGGCCACCCTGCTGGCGCCGCTGCTGGGCGGGCTGGCGCTGCCGCTGCTGCGCTTTCGGTCCCGCAGGGCCCGGGCCTGGTATGTGGAGGCGGTGACGCTGACCACGTCGGTATTGGCGGCGCTGCTGTGCTTCGATGCCGCCCCGGCGGCCGTGGAGCTGATCCGCTTTACCGACAATTTGGCCCTGACGCTGCGGGTGGACGATATGAGCCGGGTGTTCATCGGACTGATCGCCTTCCTCTGGCCGCTGGCCACGCTGTACGCCTTTGAGTATATGGCCCACGAGAACCGGGAGAACGCCTTTTTCTCCTGGTATACGCTGAGCTACGCGGCCACCCTGGGCATCGCCCTGGCGGGCAATCTGTTTTCGCTCTACATCTTTTATGAATCGCTGACCCTGGCCACCCTGCCGCTGGTGAGCCACAAGCGCGATCCCCGGTCTGTGCGGGCGGGCAGCCATTATCTGCTGTATTCGCTGTTCGGCGCGGCGCTGGCCTTTACGGGCATGATGGTGCTGGGCCATTACGGCGCGGGCGCGGATTTTGTGCTGGGCGGCGGGCTCAATGCGGAGGCGTCCGCTCATCTGACGCTGCTGCGGGTCTGCTTTGTGATCGCCTTTATCGGCTTCTCGGTCAAATCGGCCATGTTCCCGCTCTACGCCTGGCTGCCGGAGGCCTCCGTGGCGCCCACGCCGGTCACGGCCCTGCTGCATGCGGTGGCGGTGGTCAACGCCGGCGCTTACGCCTGCCTGCGGCTGGTGTATTACAGCGTGGGGACGGAGCTGGCGTCTGGCACCTGGGCCCAGGCGGTGGTGCTGGGGCTGGCGGCCTTCACGGTGGTGTTCGGCTCGGTCATGGCCGTGCGGGAAAAGCACTTCAAGCGCCGCCTGGCCTATTCCACCGTTTCCAACCTGAGCTATATCCTTTTGGGCGCTGCGCTGATGACCCCGGCGGGCATGACCGGCGCGCTGACCCATCTGGTCAGCCACGGGCTGATGAAGATCACCCTGTTCTACTGCGCCGGCGCGATCCTGATCAAAACCGGCAAGGAATACGTGCAGGAGCTGCGCGGCATGGGCCGGGTCATGCCCGTGACCTTCGCCGCCATGACAGTTTCCGGCCTGGCGCTGGTGGGCGTGCCGCCGCTGTGCGGCTTCCTGAGCAAATGGAATCTGCTTACCGCAGCGGCGGAGCACGGGACGGCGCTGGGCGTGATCGCCATTGCCGCCCTGATCCTGTCGGCCATCCTGACCGCCATTTATATCATGAGCGTGGTGATCAGCGCCTATTTCCTGCCGCTGAACGATGATGCGCTGGCCGGAAAAAACCAGGATCCGTCCTGGCTGATCAAATGTCCGCTGATCGTCCTGTGCTGCGCGGTGATCGCCCTGGGCCTGCATGGCGCGGCGTTCACCGGCTGGCTGCAGGGCATTGCCGGTCTGCTGTAAGAAAGGGGGAGAAGCTGTGCGGTTTATATTGCCTGTATTGGTGTTTGCGCCCATGGTCTGCGCCCTTCTTTCCTATCTGATCGGCCGGCGCAGCAAAAAGGGCCGCAACGCCTTTGTGTGCGTGTGCCTGACGCTGGAATGCCTGGGGGCGGCTTTCGCGCTGTACCGCGCGGCGGCCGGAAACGAGCTTTCCTTTGACTGGCAGGGCTTTGCCGGGTTTGGCCTGCATTTCCGGCTGGATGGCTTCCGGGCGCTGTATACGCTGATTGCCGCGTTCATGTGGATGATGACGGGGTTCTTTTCGCCCCAGTATTTCGCCCACTACCACAACCGGAATCGCTATTACTTTTTCACCCTGATGACGCTGGGGGCCACGGCGGGGGTATTCCTCTCCGATGATCTGTATACCACCTTCATCTTCTTTGAGATCATGAGCTTCACCAGCTATACCTGGGTGGCCCATGAGGAGACGCCCGGGGCCATGCGGGCCGCGGAGACCTATCTGGGCATCGCCGTGGTGGGCGGCATGGTCACGCTGATGGGGCTGTTCCTGCTGTATCACAAGGTGGGAACGCTGTCCTTTGCCGGCTTGCGGGAGGCGGGGGAGAGCATGGACGCAAAGGAGCTCTACCTGCCCGGCATCCTGGTGATGTTCGGCTTTGCCGCCAAGGCCGGCATGTTCCCGCTGCATATCTGGCTGCCCAAGGCCCATCCCGTGGCGCCTGCGCCGGCCAGCGCGCTGCTCAGCGGCGTATTGACCAAGGCGGGCATCTTCGGCGTATTGGTGACCAGCTGCAACCTCTTCCTGCATAACGGCGTTTGGGGCAACGGCGTGCTGCTGCTGGGCGTGGCCACCATGTTCGGCGGCGCGCTGCTGGCCATGTTCTCCATTGATCTCAAGCGCACCCTGGCCTGCTCCTCCATGAGCCAGATCGGCTTTATCCTGGTGGGCGTGGGCATGCAGGGGCTGCTGGGCCATCATAACGCTCTGGCGGTGCAGGGAACGCTATTGCACATGGTCAACCACAGCCTGATCAAGCTGTGCCTGTTCATGGCTGCTGGCGCGGTATACATGAACCTGCACCGGCTGAACCTGAACGACATCCGCGGCTTTGGCCGCAACAAAATCATCCTGCATTTCGCTTTCCTGATGGGCGCGCTGGGTATCAGCGGCGTGCCGCTGTGGAACGGCTACATCAGCAAATCGCTGCTGCATGAGAGCATCCTGGAGTATGTGGAGCTGCTGCATGAGCAGGGCGCTTCCGCCTTCCTGTACAGCGCCATTGAGTGGATCTTTGTGATCACCGGCGGCATGACCTTCTCCTACATGCTCAAATTGTACGTCGCCCTGTTCTGGGAAAAGAATCCCACCTATCAGGAGGCCTTTGACGGCGCGCGCAAGGAGTATCTTTCGCCGCTGTCCGCCTTTGCGCTGCTGGGCGCGGCGGTGGTGCTGCCCGCGCTGGGCATGCTGCCCTCCATCCTGATGACCGGTATTGCGGAAATCGGCCAGGGCTTTATGCACGGGGAGAGCCCGGCCCACGCCGTGGCCTACTTTTCCTGGGAAAACCTCTACGGCGCGGCCAAATCCTTGGTCATCGGCGGGCTGCTGTATGCGTTTGTGATCCGGCGCTTCCTGATGAAGAAGGAGAACGGCGTTCGGGTGTACGTCAATCGCTGGCCCGCCTGGCTGGATATCGAAAACCTGCTGATCCGCTCCGATTTTACCCAGAAATACATCTGCGGGAGCATCACTGCCGTCAGCCGGTTCCTGGATGGCCTGGCCACCAGCAAGCTGTTCTATGTGTGGATCCCTGCCGTTATCACCCGGATCAGCCGCGGATTGGATAACCTGGCCACCGGCAAGCTGTTCTATGTATGGATCCCCACGGCCATTACCGCCGTTACCCGCGCGCTGGATGAATGCCTGGATCGCCTGGCGGTGCTGATCGGCCGTGTTTTCGGCCGCAAAAGGGCCCGCAGCCTGCCCACTGTGGGTACCCGCACCAGCTATGCCCTGGGCCGCGGCATGAACGCCGTTGCCCGCGCCCTCAATAAAACCGTGCTGCGCCGCCATCCCCTGCATACCGATTTTGAATACCGCCTCAGCCTGCTGACCCACTCGGTATCCTTCGGCCTGCTGCTGCTGGCGCTGGGCCTGGTGGCGATCTGCTGGTATCTGCTCAGCCGATAAGGCCAACATAATAAAATAACCGGCTGCCCCGTATGAAACAACGGAGCAGTCGGTTTTTTACCTTTTCCAACAAGAAAAAAATACATCTGCAAATTGGAATTTGGCGGGGGAGGATACGTTGGGCTTCCGCAGCCCAAACCTGCGCCAAAGGACCTTCGGCCCTTTGGAATCCCAACGGGCGAACCAGCTTGAATTGAAAACCAAACTTGTTTCCGCCAGCTAGGTTAAGTCGCCAAGCAAGTTCCCGGGCAAAAAGGGGCTGTCTCATTAGGAGGCAGTCCTTTTTATGTACAAAAAGAGCCAGGCACTGTAAAGAGCCCGGCAAATGCGGTAGAATAATGTTATGAAA
>CADAHU010000032.1 GCA_902787835.1 uncultured Eubacteriales bacterium | reverse complement strand
CAGCTTGCCGTTCAGCTCGGGGATAACCAGGCCGATGGCCTTGGCAGCGCCGGTGCTGTTGGGCACGATGTTGGCGGCGCCGGCACGGGCACGCTGCAGATCGCCCTTACGATGGGGGCCGTCCAGGATCATCTGATCGCCGGTGTAGGCATGCACGGTGGTCATGATGCCGCTCACGATGGGGAAGGCGTCGTTCAGGGCCTTGGTCATGGGAGCCAGGCAGTTGGTGGTGCAGCTGGCGGCGCTGATGATGGTGTCTTCCTTGGTCAGCTTTTCATGGTTCACGTTGTACACGATGGTGGGCAGATCGTTGCCCGCGGGAGCGGAGATAACGACCTTCTTGGCGCCGGCATCGATATGGGCCTGGGCCTTGGCCTTGCTGGTGTAGAAGCCGGTGCACTCCAGCACCACGTCCACATCCAGCTGACCCCAGGGCAGGTTGGCAGCCTTGGGCTCGGCGTAAATGGTGATCTCTTTGCCATCCACGGTGATGGAGCCGGGGACCTTCACGGTCTTGCCGTCTTCTTCAAACACGGGCTCCTTGGAGCTGACGGTGTGCTTGTTCTCGCCGATGACGCCGCAGTAACCCTTCTGGGCGGTATCGTACTTGAGCAGATGGGCCAGCATGGCGGGGCTGGTCAGGTCATTGATGGCAACGATTTCGTAGCCCTCGGCACCGAACATCTGACGGAAAGCAAGACGGCCGATGCGGCCGAAACCGTTGATAGCAACTTTCACCATGGGAAAGACCTCCTTATTTATACAGGTACTTTTGTGCATGAAGCCAGACGCTCCATACCATAATTATTATACCTGACAATTGACAGTTTGGCAATATCTATCACAAATTATTCTGCACTTTTATGATCGATTGGGCCGGGCGGCGGCGCGATTGTTACATCCAAACCGATTGACTTATGCCCTGCGTACCGATATAATATTTTCCAGATACAACCACAAAAAAAGGAGCAATGCGCCATGAAGAAACTGACCCTGATCCTGGCGGCCCTGCTGCTTACAGCGCTGCTGGCCGTGGCCTCGGCGGATACGCTGACCTCCCCGGAGGGCTGGCAGTACACCATCGAGAAGGACGGCACCGCCTGCCTGCGGGGATACGTCGGCGACGAGACCCGGCTCACCCTGCCCGCCGCGCTGGACGGCATACCGGTGATCTCCATCGGCAAGGAAGCCTTTAAGAACAACGTATCCATCCAGTCGGTGGTCATCCCGGATAACTACATCCGCCTGGGCGCTTACGCCTTTGAAAAATGCACCCGCTTAGCCAGCCTGGTGATCAGCGGCAGCATCCAGGAGTGGGGCACGGACTGGGGCACCAACGCCGCCTTCCGGGGCTGCGTCAATCTGTTTGACGTATCCTTCGGCCAGGGGCTGACCACCATCGGCAGCTATGCTTTCCAGGGCTGCACGCTGCTGGATACGGCCATCCTGCCCGATACCGTGGTAAATGTGGGCGAATGCGCGTTCATGGATTGCGAGCTGCTGGATATTGCCGATCTGTACGGCGATATCGGCAACGAGGCCTTCCGCGGCTGCGCGTACATGAGCCAGATCACCCTGCATAACGCCACCACCATCGGCAAAAACGCCTTCCGCGGCTGCACCTCCTTTAAGAGCATCCAGCTGCCCGATACCCTGGTCAGCATCGGCGGCGAGGCCTTCCGCGGCTGCTCCAAGCTGCAGAGCCTCACGATCCCCGCCAGCGTGACCTCCATCGCTTACCGCGCCTTTTACGATTGCAAGCAGCTGCAAAGCCTGGAGCTGAGCGGCAGCGTGCAGGAGTGGCCCGAGGATTGGGGCGAGAGCAAGGTATTTGCCGAAAATTCCTCCCTGGCGCAGGTGACCCTGCTGCCCGGCATCAAGCGGCTGCCCCAGGGCGCGTTCTTCAACTGCGACAGCCTGACCGCGGTTTCCCTGCCCGAGGGGCTGGTGCGCGTGGGAGAAAGCGCCTTTGAGGGCTGCGACGGCCTGCAGCTGGTGGATTTCCCCGCGACGGTGCAGGCCATCGACAGTTACGCCTTTAAGAACGACGCGGCGCTCTCCGCCTTTACCCTGCCCCATGATCTGATCAGCATTGGACGGGAGAGCTTTATGGGCACCGCTGTGACCGAAGTGGTGATCCCCGACAAGGCCACCGATATCGGCTACCGCGCCTTCAAGAACTGCGCCAGCCTGCAGCGCTTGGTGCTGGGCGCCAGCCTGACCAACTGGGGCGAGGACTGGGGCGATAACAGCGCCTTTGCCAACTGCGGAGCGCTGCGCGAGCTGATCATCGAAAACGGCGTAAACAGCATCGGCAGCTATGCCTTCCAGAACTGCGCCTCCCTGCAGGCCGTGGAGGTGCCCAGCAGCGCCGTGGCCGTGCGCAAGGGCGCTTTCCTGAACTGCACAGGGCTGAAGAGCGCCATCGTATACCGCGGGGAGATCGGCGATTCCGCCTTTGAAAACTGTTCCGCCCTGGAATCGCTGACCATCCGCAAGGTCACCGCCATCGGCGCGTCCGCCTTCTCCAAGTGCGCCTCCCTGCGGTCTGTGGATCTGCCGCGCACGCTGCTGACCCTGGGCCGCTACGCCTTTGAGGATTGCTCCGCCCTGGACAGCATTGTGCTGCCCGACAGCCTGACCTGGCTGGGCGCTTACGCCTTCCGCCGCTGCGTGGCGCTGCGCAGCGCCTTTATCGGCAACAACATCGGCACCTGGGATAGCGACTGGGGCACCAGCGCCGTCTTTGGCGACTGCGTCGCCCTGGAATACGTCTCCTTTGAGAACCTGGGCACCACCATCGGCGATCAGTGCTTCCGCGGCTGCACCGCCCTGAAGGGGATCTACCTGCCCGCCAGCATCCTCAATATCCCCGGCAAGATCCTGGAGAACGCCGCCGAAACCGTGATCCTCTATGGCGCCGCCGGCTCCGCCGCCGAGACCTTCGCCGCGGAGCATGGCTTTGCCTTCACCACCGACGCCTTCCCCTATGGGTTCTGACGCAAACGGTTGACAGGGGATACGTTACTTTCTTCCAGAAGAAAGATAAAAAAGAAGCAGACGGCGAACCGGCTTGAATTGGGAACCTAACTTGTTTCCGCCAGTTTGATCTAAACAGAACCCAGATTAAAAACATACGCAAACAGAAATTGGCAGGGGAGGATACGTTCGAGACCTCCGCGGTCTCGAGCTCTGCGCCAAGAGACTTCGTCTCCTGGACCTCAGCGGGCGAGCCAACTTGAATCGAGAACCTAACTTGTTTCCGCCAGTTTGGCTCATGGTCGCCAAGAGAGTTCCCGGACAACCAGAACACAGAAAAAACCCGTCAAAAGCAAGCTCGCTTGTTTTTGACGGGTTTTTTCTGTGTTCAGCGGTGCGCTTCGCGCACCGCGCGGCCAGCGAAGCTGGCCTTGTCCGGGAACGGTGGCAGGCGTAAAACCCCCTTGGCGGAAAACCCCGCAACAGGAGCGGCGGCAATCGCAGCCTCTTTCGGTTCCTTTCTGGGCGACAGAAAGGAACGCCCCCCGTAAACTCGTCGGCGGAAAGCCCGCAACAGCAGCGGCGACAAACGCAGCCTCTTTCGGTTCCTTTCTGGGCGACAGAAAGGAACGCCCCCGTAAACTCGTCGGCGGAAAACCCCGCAACAGCAGCGGCCACAACGCAGCCTTCTTCGGTTCCTTCTTGGGCTGCAAGAAGGAACGCCCCCGTCCGTTCCTCATTCCCCGATCAGGTACGCCCTGCAGGGCGCGCCGTCGCAGCCGCCCAGGTTGATGGGCGCGGCGCTGAGGAAATAGCGGCCCTCGGCCACGCCCTCCAGCCGGATGCCCTCCAGCAGGGTGACCTCCGCCCCCAGCAGAATCAGGTGCACCTCCCGGGGCGCGTTCTCCGGCCCCACGGTCTGGCTCTCGTTGCCCAGCAGGCGGATACCCGCCGCGGCAAACTCCCGGGCGGCCTCCGCCGTAACGGTGGCCGGGCCGCCGATCAGGATGCGCTGCGACGCGCCGGCCTCCCGCGCGGCGGAAAGGATGGCGCGGGCGTCCTCCGCGGTCACATCGCCGCTGCGGCGCGCCACCCAGCAATCGCCCACGTAGGGCTCCAACCCCATCTGATCGATGGTCTTGCCGCCACCGATAAAATGGAAGGGCGCGTCCACATGTGTGCCGTTGTGGGCGCACATGGAGAGCGCCGTCAGGTTGCATACGTCGCCGCGCTCCAGGCTGAGGCGGCGCTCCATCTCCGGCGCGGGATCGCCGGGAAACACCACGCAGTGGAACAGCTCCTGGGTGATATCAATGATTTTCACGATTATAAATCCCCTTTCCCTCCCTCGCGGGATATGTCAGCGCCGCGGTAGTAAAATTGCGCGATAAGCCCCGCCCCCGATCATCATGCCGGTTGGGCAGGATTGCTCCTGTGCGTTACCAGTGCTGGGGATGAACGTGCATCCACCATCCCCCGTTTGGTCTAAAATCGGCATTGGCCCGCCGCAGGCTGGCGCTCGCCCACACCCCGCTACCAAGCGTTTTTTACATCAGTTCCGTGGTCCAGTTGAGCTGCTGGATGCGCAGATCCAGCTCCCGCAGATCGCGGCTCAGCGCGTCCACCTTTTTGCGGTATTCCGCCACGTTGACCGTGGGCAGGATGCGGATCTCCCCCCGGGCGGCGCGCTTGGGCGTGCTGTTCGCCTCGCTGACAAAATCCCGCAGGCTGCCGATGTACCGCGTCAGGCAGTCCCGCCGGGCCAGCAGCGCGGTAATGGTCACGCCCTCGCTGGCCGTGGCCGCATTGGTCAGATTGATCCGCACGATCAGCGTTTCCAGCTGGTCGTTCAGGGCGGACAGCTCCCGCACCAGGACCTCCGGATCCTCGGACGGCTGATCGCCCTCCTGCACCCAGGCGTTTTCACGCAGCCGGGCTTTGATTTGCTCGATGCGCTTGTCCAGATCGGCCCGCATCACCAGGGCCTCTGCCAGTTTCATTGCCTTTCCTCCTCCGTATCGGGCGTGATCCACACGTCCATTTCTTCTTTCCCGGGTATTTCAAACTGCTCCCTGCATTTTTGCATGAGTCCCGCGTCCACCAGGAATTCGCCGGGCTTCAAAGCGCCGTTGCGCGCCTCGATGCGCCGGAGCAGCGTATCCTCCGGCGCATCCAGATAATACCAGCGGCAGGCAAGCCCCTGCCCCGTGAAATACGCCGTGATCTCCCGCCGGTCGGCGGCATGCCAGAAGCCCCAGTCCAGGATCACATCCGTACCGCAGCGGGCGGTCTCCGCCGCCTTGCGCCGCAGGAAATCGTGCACGATGGGATAGGACGCGTCATGATCGCAGGGCAGCGCGGCGGTCAGATCATCGCTGGACAGGATCACAGCGTTCTTTTTCCCTGCCAAGCGCCTGGCGTAGGTGCTCTTCCCGCTGCAGATCGGCCCGCAGATCAGATGCGCCGTGCCGGCTCGCCGCGGCGGATCGGGCAGCGCGCCTTCCGAAAGCGGCAGCTCCATGAACCGCCGGTAGCACCGGAAGCCCGCCGCCTCGTAAAAGGCCAGCGCGCCGGTATTGAAGGCCCATACGTCCAGCTCCATTTTGGCAAAGCCCCGGGCCGCGGCGTCCGCCTTCATATAATCCATCAGCGCCTTGCCCACGCCGCGCCTGCGCCAGGCCGCGTCCACGCCGAACTCCGCCACATGATAGAAACGCCGCGCCAGGTTGTAGGGTGATTCGGGGCGCTCGATGTAATCCACCATGGCGAAGCCCGCGATCTCCCCCTCCGCCTCGGCCACCAGCACATCGTTGGTGGCCGAGGGCAGGTAGGCGTACAGGTGCTCCTGCAGCTCCGGACCGAAGCCGGGCTTGAAGATATCCGGCCTGCCCGCCACGTGCACGTCGTTTACCTGCCGGCGCAGGCGGTTGACCGCGTCCATATCGGCCTCAGCCGCCAGGCGTACCCTGATCTCCATAAAAAATCTCCTTATAGGCGTCGTAGCCGGTGCGCACGCCCTCGGCTTCGTTATAGCTCAGCAGCTCGTAGAAGGGCTTGAGCCATTTGGCGGCGTTATACCCCGCGGCGCGCAGGCGCAGGTACTCGTCGATGGTCTCCTGCCGGGCGGCGATCACGATCCAATGGAAGCGCTCCGCCGGCGGCAGATCCTCGTTTTTTTCATGATACCATACCAGGCCGTGCTTTTCAATACACCGGCAGCCCGCCTCGCGCACCTGATCAAACGCGGCCTGCGTCAGCGGCGGCGACAGGGCCATGCGCTTGCAGCCGCCCGCCACGCACTCGCAAAAGGCGGTGATCATGCCCAGGATATAGGACGGTTGATCATATTGCATACAAAATCCCCCATAAACCGAAAGCCGCTGCATCAGCAGACGGCTTCCGGCAATTCTTTTATTCCTCGGTGGGCGCTTCCGGATTTTCCCCGGCGGGCGCTTCGATCGCTTCCGCATTTTCTTCGGCGGGCGCTTCCTCTTCCTTATCGGTGCGGGCCACGCCCACGATGTGCGCGTTCTCGCCCACGCGCATCAGGCGCACGCCCTGGGTGTTGCGGCCGCAGACGCGGATGCTGCTCACCGGCGTGCGGATCACGGTGCCCTCGTCGGTGATCAGGAAGATATCCTCATCCTCCCGCACCATCAGCTGGGCCGCCAGCAGGCCGGTCTTTTCGGTCAGGTTCATGGCGGTGACGCCCTGGCCGCCGCGGTTGGTCTCGCGGTATTCCTCGGGGCTGGTGCGCTTGCCATAGCCGTTCTCGGTGATAGAAAGCACCAGCTCATCCTCCCGGATGGCGCACATGCCGATCACCCGGTCGTCGCCCAGCAGCTTCATGCTGCGCACGCCCTGGCTGTTGCGGCCCATGCTGCGCACCTTGCTCTCGTCAAAACGGATGGCCTTGCCGTTGCGGCTGCCCATCAGCAGCGTGCTGCTGCCATCGGTGAGCTCCACATCCACCAGGTCGTCATCCTCCTTGAGGATGATGGCGATCAAGCCGGCCTTGCGCAGGTTGGAGAACTCATCCAGCGGCGTCTTTTTGATCAGTCCGCCCTTGGTGGCCATCATCAGGTACTTGCCCTCGGTCTCCCTGGGCATGGGGATCATGGCGGTGACCTTCTCGCCGCTCTGCAGCTGCAGCAGGTTCACGATGGCGGTGCCGCGGGCGGTGCGCCCGGCCTCCGGGATCTCGTAGCACTTCATCATGTAGCAGCGGCCCCGGCTGGTAAAGAACATGATGGGCTGGTGGGTGTTGGCGATCTGGATGCGCTCGGCGTAATCCTCGTCGCGCAGGTTCTGGCCCACAACGCCCTTGCCGCCGCGACCCTGGGCGCGGTAGGTGCTCCGGGGCAGGCGCTTGACGTAGCCGAAGTGGGTCAGGGTGACCACCATATCGTCCACGGGGATCAGATCCTCCACGTCGATCTCGCCGTCCAGGATGCCGATCTCGGTGCGGCGCTCATCGCCGAATTTATCGCGGATGGCGGAGAGCTCATCCTTGATGACGGAAAGCAGCAGCTTTTCATCGGCCAGGATGGACTGCAGATAGGCGATGGTCTTTTCCAGCTCCTGGTATTCGGCCAGCAGCTTATCGGCCTCCAGGTTGGTCAGGCGGGCCAGGCGCATATCCAGGATGGCCTGGGCCTGCTTGTCGCTGAACGCAAAGCGGTCCATCAACTGCTGCTTGGCGGTGGGGGTGTCCTTGCTGTGGCGGATGATATGGACGATCTCGTCGATATTATCCATGGCCTTGAGCAGGCCCTCCAGGATATGGGCGCGGGCCAGGCTCTTGTCCAGGTCGTATTTGGTGCGGCGGGTGACCACGTCCTTCTGGTGCTCTATGTACCAGTACAGCATATCGTGCAGGCTCAGGATCTTGGGCTCGCCGTGCACCAGCGCCAGCATGATCACGCCAAAGGTGTCCTGCAGTTGGGTATGCTTGTACAGGAAGTTGAGCACCACCTGGGGCTGCACGTCGCGCTTCAGATCGATGACGATGCGCATGCCGTGGCGGTCGCTCTCGTCGCGGATATCGCTGATGCCGTCCAGCTGCTTTTCGTGCACCAGCTCGGCGATCTTCTCCACCAGCTTGGCCTTGTTTACGCCGTAGGGGATCTCGGTGATCACGATGCGGTCGCGGCCGTTGCCCAGGGTTTCCACTTCGGTTTTGGCCCGCACCAGGATGCGGCCGCGGCCGGTATGATAGGCCTCGCGGATGCCGCTGCGGCCCAGGATGATGCCGCCGGTGGGGAAATCCGGGCCCTTGATGTGCTCCATCAGGTCGTCCAGCATGGCGTCCGGGTTCTCCATCAGGCAGATGGCGCCGTTGATGACCTCGGTCAGGTTATGGGGCGGGATGTTGGTGGCCATGCCCACGGCGATGCCGGTGGCGCCGTTCACCAGAAGGTTGGGGAACCGCGCCGGCAGCACGGTGGGCTGCATCAGCGTCTCGTCAAAGTTGGGCATAAAATCGACGGTATCCTTATCGATCTCGCCGATCAGATACTGGGTGATCTTGGCCATGCGCGCCTCGGTATAACGCATGGCGGCGGCGCCGTCACCATCCACGGAGCCGAAGTTGCCCTGGCCCTCCACCAGCATGTAGCGCATGTTGAAATCCTGGGCCAGGCGCACCATGGCGTCGTACACGCTGCTGTCGCCGTGGGGGTGGAATTTGCCCAGCACGTCGCCCACGATGCGGGCGGATTTGCGGAAGGGCTTATCGGGCGTCATGCCCAGCTCGTTCATATCGTAGAGAATGCGCCGGTGCACGGGCTTGAGGCCGTCGCGCACGTCAGGCAGGGCGCGGTTGATGATCACCGCCATGGAGTAGGCGATGAAGCTCTTCTGCATTTCCTCTTCCAGCTTGATGGGAATCAGGCGATCCTGAATATCGCTCATGAAATCGTCCCTTTCATTTTAAGATAGCCTTTGTTCAATCCTTGGCCGTCCGCGCGATATCCCGCAGGATCACGGCGGCGCTCAGGGCAAAGCAGACCGCGTTTACGACGCTCAGCCCCAGCCAGTTTTTGGGCATGGCGAACAGATCGGAATAGGTGCGCAGGTTGATGTATACCAGCCCCAGCAGGATGGGCAGCATTTTGGGCTTGGCAAGCACCAGCGCCAGGCACAGGATGATGGGCAGATAATCGTAGCGCTCGTGCATATTGGGCAGGAAAAAGACGCAGGCGTAGGCAAACAGAAAGCTCAGCGCCAGCAGCTCCCCACGCTCCAGGGATTGGCGATGGACAAACACGCACCACATCATCAGCGCCAGCGAGATCACCGCCAGCGATATGCCCGCGGCGTGGAAAATCGCATAGTTCTCCGCGTACCGGATGGGCGTCATCAGCGTCCAGAAGCTGGGGTAGCTCAGGGACGCCATGGGCGAATACCGGGTCTGGGCCGCGTAGATTCTGAAAAGATCAACCAGGGGCCGGCCCATCAGAAAGGCCGGAAGCCCGGAGACCAGCATGACGCCAGGCGTCAGCAGAAAATGTGCCAGGGAGAATTTTCCCGTAAACGCATAGGCAAACAGCAGGAACGGCAGCAGGAAAACGGCTTGCAGCTTGAACGCCAGCGCCGCGCCATAGGCGATGAAGCAGGCGATGGGGCGCTGCTTCAGCAGGAAAATGACCGACAGCACGCAGAAGAAAACGTAAATGGCGTCACACTGCCCCCAGGCCGCGGAGTTGAGCCACACCATGGGCAGGAACAGGGTGATCAGGCAGGCCGCGCCGCCCTTATTGCGGCTGCCCGTGAGCATGTACGCCAGGTACCCCACGGCGGCGGCCAAAAGATAATCGAACAGGATGGAAAATACCTTGTAGCCGTATACCGGGTTGATGGGCAGCTGCGCCATCACGGCGATGAAAAACTGGTAGGCCAGGCTGTAATCCCCCACGCCCGTTTTCAGCGTCGCAAGCCCGCCGGCCCTGAACTGCTCATGCCAGGGCAGGAAGGCGTGGGTCATATCCCAGGAAACGTATCCCCGGGCGGCAAAGCGCACCCAGGCGCTCAGCAGCACTCCCGCCGCCAGCAGCAGAGCCAGCATATGCCGCCGGATCAGCTGCCAGACCTTCTTTTCAATGGAAAACATGACGCGTCCTCACAGATCCAGATCGGTGACCATGTTGTAATTCTGCTCGATGAATTCCCGGCGGGGCTCCACCTTATCGCCCATCAGCAGGCTGATGTACTCATCCGCCGCCATGGCGTCCTCCACCGATACGCGCATCATGGTGCGGGTCTCGGGATTCATGGTGGTGGTCCACAGCTGCTCGCTGCTCATCTCGCCCAGGCCTTTGTAGCGCTGGATCTCCGGCTTGGGATCGCGGCCGATCCGATCCAGCAGGCTTTGCAGCTCGGCGTCATCGTAGACGTAATGCTCAAACTTGCCCTTGGTCACCTTGTACAGCGGCGGCATGGCGATGTACACATAGCCGTTTTCGATCAGCGGCCGCATGTAGCGGTAGAAGAAGGTGAGCATCAGGATGCGGATGTGCGCGCCGTCCACGTCGGCATCGGTCATGCATACGATGCGGTGGTAGCGCAGCTTATCGGCGTTGAAATCCTCGCCGATGCCGCAGCCGAAGGCGGTGATCATGTTTTTGATTTCCTGGTTGAGCAGGATTTTATCCAGCCGGGTCTTTTCCACGTTCAGGATCTTGCCGCGCAGGGGCAGGATGGCCTGATAATGGCGGTCGCGGCCCGTCTTGGCGCTGCCGCCGGCGCTGTCGCCCTCCACGATAAAGATCTCGCACTTGGCGGGGTCGCGCTCGGAGCAGTCGGCCAGCTTGCCGGGCAGGGACGCGCTCTCCAGCACCGTCTTGCGGCGGGTCAGATCGCGGGCCTTGCGGGCGGCCTCCCGGGCGCGGGCGGCGTTCAGGCAGCGGTCCAATATCTGCTTGGCCACGGCGGGGTTCTCCTCCAGGTAGGTGGAGAGGCCCTCGGCCACCAGGCTGTCCACGATGGGACGCACCTCGCTGTTGCCCAGCTTGGATTTGGTCTGGCCCTCAAACTGGGGCTCGTGCATCTTGACGCTGATGATGGCGGTCAGGCTTTCGCGCACGTCCTCGCCCTTCAGGTTGGCGTCGCTCTCCTTGAGCACCGGCGGGCGGGATTTATTGCGGCCGTAATCGTTGATCACCCGGGTCAGGGCGCTCTGGAAGCCCATCAGATGGGTGCCGCCCTCCGGGGTATGGATGTTGTTGGCGAAGGCGTAAATGTTTTCGGAATAGCTGTCGTTATACTGCAGGGCCACCTCCACGGAGACGCCGTTCTTGACGCCCTCCATGTAGATGGGCTCGGGGAAGAGCACCTCGCGGCTCTTGTTGAGGTATTTGACGAACTCCCGGATGCCGCCCTCGTAGTGGAACACCCGCTCCTGCTCCCGGCCCTCGCGCTCATCCCGCAGGATGATCTTGATGCCCTTGTTCAGGAAGGCCATCTCCCGCATGCGGGTCTTGAGGATATCGTAATTGAACTCGATATCGGGATCGAACACGCCGCCGGGGTTCTCCTCGCTGCGGATATCGGGCCAGAACTGCACCGTGGTGCCGGTGCGGGCGCCGGCCTCGCCGATCACCTTCAGATCATACTCGATCTTGCCGATGTTGTATTCCTGGCGGTAGATCTTGCCGTTCTGGTAGACCGTGACCATCAGGTGGCGGCTCAGGGCGTTGACCACGCTGGCGCCCACGCCGTGCAGGCCGCCGGATACCTTGTAGCCCTCGCCGCCGAATTTGCCGCCGGCATGCAGCACGGTCAGGCAGACCTCCACGGCGGGACGGCCCATCTTGGGATGGATGCCCACGGGGAAGCCGCGGCCGTTGTCCTGCACCTCCACGGAGCCGTCGTTCTTGATGGTGATCAGGATCTCGGTGCAGAAGCCCGCCAGGGCCTCGTCGATGGAGTTATCCACGATCTCGTATACGCAGTGATGCAGGCCCCGGTAATCCGTGGAGCCGATATACATGCCGGGGCGGCGGCGCACGGCCTCCAATCCCTCCAGCACCTGAATATCATCCGCGCCGTAATGGCCGTTTTCGGCGTTTACCGCGGGATTGACGGTTTCGTTTTCAGTCATGCAAAGCCTCCGTTTTGCAGATTTGGCGGCCTCTTCGCGCGGAGAGCGCCATCCTGTTAATCATATCATAAATTGCGGTTTTTGACAAGGTTTTTTCTTATTATAATGTGCCTGCTTCGCAAGTTTTTGAGCAGCAAACATTTGTTCGCATTATTTTGGTTCTTGCTCTTGTATGCCGCGTTTGTTTATGATATAATTCTTTTTATCATACGCACAGCCGGAGGGAAGCACATGAAGATCGGCGTTGTATCGCTGGGATGCGTCAAGAACCGGGTGGATACCGAGCAGATGCTTTCGCTTTTGCTGGGAGCCGGGCACACCTTTACCCCGGACCCGGCGGAGGCCGAGATCATCATCGTAAACACCTGCGGCTTCATCGACCCGGCCAAGGAAGAGAGCATCCAGACCATCCTGGAGATGGCGGGCTACAAGCAGAGCGGCCAGTGCAAAAAGCTGATCGTCACCGGCTGCCTGGCCCAGCGCTACGGCGACGCCCTGCTCAGCGATATGCCGGAGATCGACGCCCTGCTGGGCGTGAGCCAATACGATAAAATCGTGGAGGCTGTGGAGGAAGCGGCGGCGGGGGCGCGCCCCGATTACCGCAAGCGCAGCTGGGATATGCTGGAGTGCGGCCGCGTGCTGACCACCCCCGCCTACTCGGCCTATGTGCGCATCGGCGAGGGCTGCGACAACCGCTGCGCCTACTGCGCCATCCCGCTGATCCGCGGCGGCTACCGCAGCAGGGACGAGGGAGCCATCCTGGAGGAGATCGATACCCTGGTGCAGAATGGCGCCAAGGAATTGATCCTGATCAGCCAGGATACCACCCGCTATGGCCGGGACAACGGCAAAAGCCTGGCGGCGCTGATCAAAACGGCGGCGCAGAAGCCGGGAGTGGAGTGGCTGCGGGTGCTGTATATGTATCCGGATGAAACGCCCCTTTCGCTGCTGGAGGAAATGGCGAAGCACGATAACGTGTGCAAATACCTGGATCTGCCCCTGCAGCACGCCAGCAACAGGATCCTGAAGGCCATGAACCGCCGCGGCACCATCGAGGAGGCCGAGGCGCTGCTGAACAAAGCACGGGCCATGGGCTTTACCCTGCGCACCACCTTTATCGTGGGCTTCCCCGGGGAGACCGAAGCGGACTTCCAGGAGCTGATGGATTTTACCCGCCGGATGCGCTTCGACCGCATGGGCGCCTTCGCCTACTCGGTGGAGGAGGATACCCCCGGCGCGTCCATGCCCGATCAGGTGCCGGAGGAGATCAAGCAGCAGCGGCTGGATCAGCTGATGGCCCTGCAGGCCGATATCAGCCGGGAGCTGAACGAGCAGCGCGTGGGCAGCGTATGCCGGGTGCTGGTCACTGGCTTTGAGGGCGGCATGTATACCGGCCGGAGCGCCATGGAAGCGCCCGACAGCGACGGCATGATCTATTTTACCGCCGAGCGGGAGCTGGAGCCCGGCGAATTTGTCCCTGTAAAAATCGTACGCGCCGATACCTATGATCTGTATGGTATCATGGAGGGCTGACCGTGAATACACCAAACAAGCTGACCATCCTGCGCATCCTGCTGGTGCCCGTTTGTCTGCTGCTGGCGGGCTATGACCAATACCTGGCCGCGGCCATCGTGTTCGCCCTGGCCTGCATCACCGATACGCTGGACGGCTACCTGGCCCGCAAAAAAGGCCTGATCACCAACTTTGGCAAATTTGCCGATCCCATCGCCGATAAGATCCTGGTTTTGTCCATGATGATCGTGCTGGGGCATGAAAACCTGCTGCCCGTCTGGCTGCCGGTGATCGTGCTGTTCCGCGAGCTGATGGTGGACGGCCTGCGCATGGTGGCCGCCGAGCAGGGCCGCGTGGTGGCGGCAGGCTGGAGCGGCAAGGTTAAAACGGTATGCCAGATGGTGCTGCTCGTATACGCCCTGGTGTTCGGCTACGATACGCTGACGCTGATCGGCAGCATCATCGTAGGCGTGCTGACGATGTACTCCGGATGCGAATATTTCTGGAAACTGCGGGACCTGTTCAAAAAGGACCTGGGACTGTAAGCATACATTAAAGGAGATAAAAACATGGCAAAGAAAGCAGCCGAAGAAAAAGCCGCCAAGGTGCTGGACGACCGCGCCCGGGCGCTGGAAACCACCCTGGCCAGCCTGGAAAAGCAGTTTGGCAAGGGCACTGTGATGAAGCTGGGCGAGCAGGCCCACATGAAGGTGGAGGTCGTGCCCACCGGCTGCCTGGAGCTGGACCTGGCCCTGGGCGTGGGCGGCATCCCCAAGGGCCGCATCATCGAGATTTACGGCCCTGAATCCAGCGGCAAAACCACTGTGGCGCTGCACGTGGTAGCGGAATGCCAGAAGCGCGGCGGCATCGCGGCCTTTATCGACGCCGAGCACGCGCTGGATCCCGATTACGCCCAAAAGCTGGGCGTGGACATCGCGGAGCTGTACGTAAGCCAGCCCAGCACCGGCGAGGACGCGCTGGAGATCTGCGAGGCGCTGGTGCGCTCCGGCGCCGTGGACATCGTGGTGGTGGATTCCGTGGCCGCCCTGGTGCCCCGGGCCGAGATCGACGGCGAGATGGGCGACAGCTTTGTGGGCCTGCAGGCGCGCCTGATGAGCCAGGCGCTGCGCAAGCTGGCCGGCGTGGTCAACAAGACCAACGCCATCGTGATCTTCATCAACCAGCTGCGTGAAAAGGTGGGCGTCATGTACGGCAACCCCGAAGTTACCACCGGCGGCCGGGCGCTGAAGTTCTACAGCTCCGTGCGCCTGGACGTGCGCCGCGGCGAGCAGCTCAAAAACGGCCCCACCGTCATCGGCAACCGCACCAAGATCAAGGTGGTCAAAAACAAGGTGGCCCCGCCCTTCCGCACCGCGGAGTTCGATCTGCTCTACGGCGAGGGCATCAGCAAGGAAGGCACCATCCTGGATATGGCCGTGGAGCGCGATATCATCCACAAGAGCGGCGCGTGGTTCAGCTATAAGGACGAGCGCATCGGCCAGGGCCGCGAGAACACCCGCCAGTATATCAAGGATCATCCCGAATTCAAGGAAGAGCTGGAGGCCGCCATCCGCGCCACCTTCCAGCCCGTGGAAACCCCCGCCGAGGATCCCGACGCCGATCTGCCCGAGATGCCGGAGAGCGAGTTTGAGGATCTGGAATAACAGCTGCAAATTGGGATTTGACGGGGAAGGGGGATACGCTTCTCTTTTGAGTCAAAAGAGAAGCAGAAAACCTGCGTTTTCGCCGTAAATGCTGCTGGTTACACGCCAACTGGCTTTAACGCCTGCAGCCGTT
>CADAHU010000031.1 GCA_902787835.1 uncultured Eubacteriales bacterium | reverse complement strand
CATCCCGAGGGGCCCGCAGCGCTCGAAAAATGCCACTGTGTGGCATTTTTAGCGAGGGCGGGTCGGCAGACCCCGGACTGGTTTTCAGCTGAGAGCGGGCCGGAAGGCCCCGGACTGGGCGCGCGGAGCGCCCAGCGCCTCTCCTTGCAAATCCCAATTTGCAGGTGCTTTAAGCCTAATAAAGTTGGCTGTTTTTATAATCCCAGCCGCTTGCGGTATCCGTCCAGCTCCCGCTGGTTGCCGTAAATGAAGTGCTCCGGCAGGATCTCCTCCCATACGGGGCGGTCAGCGGCGTAATCATGCTGGTCGGGATCGTACACCAGCAGCTTTTTGGCGCGCTCCAGGGTGGGATTGGGGTTGGGCACGGCGGAGAGCAGCGCCTGGGTGTAGGGATGCAGCGGATGGCGGAAAAGCTCCTCCGCCTCGGCCAGTTCCACAATGCGGCCCTTGTGGATCACAGCGATGCGGTCGGCGATGAAGCGCACCACGCTGAGATCATGGGCGATGAACATATAGGTGAGCCCGCGCTTCTGCTTCAGATCGTTGAGCAGATTCAGCACCTGGGCGCGGATGGACACATCCAGGGCGGAGATCGGCTCATCGGCCACAATGAACTGCGGCTCCATGATCAGCGCCCGGGCGATGCCGATGCGCTGGCGCTGACCGCCGGAAAACTCATGGGGGAAGCGGCTGGAGAACTCGGGCAGCAGGCCCACCTCCTCCAGGGCGCGGCGCACCTTTTCCCGGCGCTCCTCCTCGGTTTTGTACAGGTGATGGTTGATCAGGCCCTCGGAGACGATATAATCCACCTTGGCGCGCTCGTTCAGCGAGGCCATGGGATCCTGGAAGATCATCTGGCAGCTGCGGATCACCTCCAGATCGCGCGCATGGCTGATCCGGCCGCTGATCTTTTCGCCGTTCAGCCGCACCTCGCCCGCCGTGATGGGGTTGATGCGCACCAGCGCGCGGCCGATGGTGGTCTTGCCCGAGCCGGATTCCCCCACCAGGGCAAAGGTCTCCCCTTTATAAATGGTAAAGCTCACGTCCTCCACGGCCACGAACTTTTTGCGTCCCGCGCCGAAGGTGACCTGCATGTTTTTTACTTCGATCAAGGGCTGACGGTTCGGATCCTGATGGGGATGGCCCAGGGACTCGGCCTGGGGCTCCTGTCCGCCCTTTTCCAGCAGGCGGATGGCCTGGGGCTGCTCCACATGGGGCGCCCGGGGATCCCGCAGCCAGGTTTTGACCTTATGGGTGGGCGATACCGAAAACTCCGGCGGCTCCTCCACAAAATCGATGTTCAGCGCCCGGTGATTGCGGGGCGCGAAGGCGTCGCCGTGCACGGGATTGAACAGGTTGGGCGGCGTGCCGTCGATGGCGGGCAGCTTTTCGCCCTTGACGCCCAGCTGGGGCAGGGCGGAGAGCAGCGCCCAGGTATAGGGATGCCAGGGATCAAAAAAGATCTCGTTGACGGTGCCCACCTCGATGACCTGGCCGGCGTACATCACCGCCACGCGGTCGGCCACGTTGGCCACCACGCCCAGATCGTGGGTGATGTAGATGATGGTCATGTTCTGCTCTTTTTGCAGCCGGCGGATCAGATCCAGTATCTGCGCCTGAATGGTGACATCCAGGGCGGTGGTGGGCTCGTCGCAGATCAAAATCTGCGGCTTGCAGGCCATGGCGATGGCGATGACCACGCGCTGGCGCATACCGCCGGAAAACTCATGGGGATACTGGCCGTAGCGGCGCTCCGGATCGGGGATGCCCACGGCCTCCAGCATGCGGATCGTCTCCGCCCGGGCCGCCCGCCCGCGCAGGCCCTGATGCAGCTCCACCGATTCCTGGATCTGATGGCCAATGGTTTTCAGCGGGTTCAGGCTGGTCATGGGATCCTGGGTGACCATGGCGATCTTGCGCCCGCGCACGCGGAGCCATTCCTTTTCGGAAAGCCTGGTCAGGTCCTGGCCGTCGTAGAGGATGCTGCCGCTCGTAATGGCGCCGTTTTTATCCAGCATGCCCACAAAGCATTTGGTAAACACGCTCTTGCCGCTGCCGCTCTCCCCCACCACGGCCAGCGTCTCGCCGGGATACAGATCCAGCGACGCCCCGCGGATGGCGGTGAGCAGCTGCCCGCGCAGAGAAAAAGTAACCTCGATATCCCGGGCGGAGAGCAGCGGCGCGCGCTCCTCCTTGGCAATAAAGCCGGCCGCCGCCATTTGTCCTGCGTTCGTCCTGCCCGTTGCCGCCATTCGTTCCATACGCCGCCTCCTTCGCCCGTTCCGTTTGGAAAAGTTACAATATTATACAGCGCTCCACCCCGCCGGTCAAGCGCCGCAAAGCCCGCGGCGTCCCGGATCCCGCGGGATATGCGCGCCGCAATGCATAACCGCACAACGCCTCGCGCCTGCCTGGCTGTACAAATTTGAATATTTTCATCCCGGATATTGCAGAAATCCGCTCCGGAAATCCAATCGCTCCCGTTAATTGTATTTAATATGGATATTTTTTGTATTTCTCTTGCACCTTTCCTGTCCCTATGATATGATATCTGTTGCAATAATATGCGCCATCCGTTTTTCGGATGTTTTACCGCAAAGGAGTATGTACATGGATAACGCCGCCCGGAAAAAGAAAGAAATACAGCTGATCGCAGCCTGCGCCCTGTCGGTGGTGATCTTTGCCGTCGGTTGGTTTACGCTGCGCATCCTGAGCGCCAAGATCCTCTTGGGCGTGGTGCTGGTGCTGATCTGCGGCACGCTGTTCTTCTCCAACGATACCGGCCGCTATATCTGCAAGCGCATCCTGCTGGCGCTGGTCACGGTGTTCATCATTGCCGCCATCACCTTCTTCTCCATGAACGCCATCCCCGGCGGCCCCTTCTCCAAGGAAAAGGCGCCCTCCGCCGCGGTGCAGGCCGTACTGGAGGAGCGCTTCCACCTAAACGAGCCCATCGGCACCCAGTTCCTGCTGTATCTGGAGGGGCTGCTGCAGGGCAACTTTGGCATTTCCACCAAGACCGGCCGCGAGATTTCCACCACGATCTTTGAATCCTTCTCCATATCGGCCCAGCTGGGCGGCTACGCCGCGCTGATCGCCATCGTGCTGGGGCTGTGCTTCGGCAGCATCGCAGCGCTGAACCGCGCAAAGGCCGCCGACCGCGTCATCATCTTTTTTACCACCCTGTTTGTGGCGGTGCCCAGCTTCATCATGGCGACGCTGCTGCTGCTGGTGTTCTGCCTGCAGCTGGGCTGGTTCCCCATCTTCAGCACCAACAACCAATCCTACGTGCTGCCGGTGATCGCCCTGATGCTCTCCCCCATGAGCTACATCACCCGTCTGACCAAAACCTCCATGCTGGACGTGCTGGGGCAGGATTACATCCGCACCGCCCGGGCCAAGGGCGTTAAGGAACGGCAGGTGATCTTCAAGCACGCGCTGAAAAACGCGCTGATCCCGGTGATCACCTACGTCGGCCCCATGATGGCCTATATCCTGACCGGCAGCATGGTGGTGGAAACGGTGTTTACCACCGGCGGCCTGGGCACCAAGTTTGTCCAGGGCATCTCCAACCGCGATTATCCCATGATCATGGGCACCACCATTTTCCTGGCAACGCTGATGGTCACCATGACGCTGATCAGCGATTTGATCTACAAAGTGGTTGATCCCCGGATCAGCTTTGACTGAGGAGGCGAGAGCATGAGCGAATATAACCCCAACCAGACGCCCGTGAAGCGCCCCTTCAGCCTGCAGCTGGACCTGAAAAAATTTGAGCCGGCCACCGAGGCCGAAAAGGCCCAGCATGAGACCATGCGGGAGAGCACCACGTTCTTCCGCGACGGCATGCGCAAGCTGTTTAAAAACCCCCTGGCCGTGGGCAGCATGATCGTGCTGATCGTCATCCTGGCCACCATCATCATCGCCCCCATGATCGTGCCCTACACCTATTCCGGCATGATCACCGTGGACGGCAAGCGCGATAAAACCGCCAAGAACCTGCCGCCCTTCACCTACTCCAAGATGGAGCAGCAGGCCATCGACCGGGGCGAAAAGATCTTCCCCCACATCTTTGGCACCGACGAGCTTTGCCGCGATTACTTTATCCGCGTCATTTACGGCGCGCGGGTGTCGCTGTCGGTGGGCTTCTTTGCCTCGCTGATCGTGCTGATCATCGGCCTGTTGTACGGCTCCATCGCCGGGTACGCCGGCGGCCGCACAGACCTGATCATGATGCGCATCGTGGATATCATCTACTCCCTGCCCGATACGCTGATGGTAATCCTGCTCTCCGTGGTGCTGGATCAGGTGCTGGGGCAGAGCCTGCAGGGCACCGCGCTGGCCAGCATCGGTACCAACATGCTGAGCATGTTCGCCGTGTTCGGCCTGCTGTACTGGGTGGGCATGGCGCGCCTGGTGCGCGGCCAGATCCTGACCATCAAGAACAACGAATACGTGCTGGCCGCCCGGGCCATGGGCGCCCGGCCCCGCCGCATCATCCGCAAGCACATCCTGCCCAACTGCATGAGCGTGATCATCATCTCCACCGCCCTGCAGATCCCCTCCGCCATCTTTACCGAAAGCTTCCTGAGCTTCATCGGTCTGGGCGTACAGGCGCCCATGCCCAGCCTGGGCTCCCTGGCCAACGCCGCGCGCCAGGCGCTGCAGGCGTACCCCTACAAGCTGATTTTCCCCGCCGTGGGCATCTGCCTGATCGTGCTCTCCTTTAACCTTTTGGGCGATGGCCTGCGGGATGCCTTTGATCCCAAGCTGAGGAAGTGATCCCATGAGCAACATACCGCTTTTACAAGTTAAAAACCTGCACACCTCCTTCTTTACCGATGCCGGCGAGGTCAAGGCGGTCAACGGTATCTCCTATAACCTGGACCGCGGCAAGGTGCTGGGCATCGTGGGTGAATCGGGCAGCGGCAAGAGCGTATCCGCCTACTCCGTCATGCGCATCCTGACCGATACGGGCCGCGTCACCGAGGGCGAGGTGCTGTTCAACGGCGAGGATATCCTCAAGTATACGCCCCAGCAGATGCAGTCCTTCCGCGGCAGCAAGATTTCCATGATCTTCCAGGACCCCATGACCTGCCTGAACCCCGTGTTCACCGTGGGCTATCAGCTGCGGGAGGCCATCCGCATCCATACCGACCGCACCAAGGAGCAGGTCAACGCGCGCGCCCTGGAAATGCTGCAGCTGGTGGGCGTCAACGAGCCCGAAAAGCGGCTGAAGCAGTATCCCCACGAGCTCTCCGGCGGCATGCGCCAGCGCGTGATGATCGCCATGGCCCTGGCCTGCGAGCCCGATATCCTGATCGCCGACGAGCCCACCACCGCCCTGGACGTGACCATCCAGGCGCAGATCCTGGAACTGATGCAGAGCCTGCAGAAAAAGATGGGCATGGCCATCATCATGATCACCCACGATCTGGGCGTCATCGCCGATATCTGCGACGAGATCATCGTCATGTACGCCGGCAAGGTGTGCGAGCGCGGCACGGCGGACGAGATCTTCTATAATCCCCGCCACGAGTACACCAAGGGGCTGATCCGTTCCATCCCCCGCATCACCGAGACCCATGAAAAGCTGATCCCCATCGCCGGCACGCCGGTGGACCTGCTGAACCTTCCCAAGGGCTGCGCCTTCGCCTCCCGGTGCGACTGCGCCATGAAGATCTGCCTGACCGAGCACCCCGAGGAGGTCTGGGTCAACGACAGCCACATCGCGGCCTGCTGGAACAACATCAAAAGAATGTATGAAGAATCGAAGGGCGGTGAAGCCAAATGAGCGAAAAAAGGCCTTTGGTGGACGTCCGTAACCTGAAAGAGTATTTTCCCGTCAAGTCCGGCATGCTCAACAAACTGGTGCTCAAGGCCGTGGACGGCGTCTCCTTTACCATTGACGAGGGCGAGACCCTGGGTCTGGTGGGCGAGAGCGGCTGCGGCAAAACCACGGTGGGACGCACGCTGCTGCACCTGTACAAGCCCACGGCGGGCGAGGTATACTTTGACGGCAAGCAGGTGACCGAGAAGAACATCGGCGAATTCCGCAAGGATATGCAGATCGTTTTTCAGGATCCCTATTCCTCGCTGAACCCCCGCATGACGGTATCGGATATCATCGGCGAGCCGCTGGATATCCACCACCTGTACGCCAACAAGAAAGAACGCGCCGACCGCATCGCCGAGCTGCTCACCCTGGTAGGCCTCAACAGCGAGCACGCCAACCGCTACGCCCATGAGTTTTCCGGCGGCCAGCGCCAGCGCATCGGCATCGCCCGCGCCCTGGCGGTAAACCCCCGCTTCATCGTCTGCGACGAGCCGGTCTCCGCCCTGGACGTATCCATCCAGGCGCAGATCGTCAACACCTTTGAGGAGCTGCAGCAAAAGCTGGGCATCGCCTACCTGTTCATCGCCCATGATCTGCTGGTCGTGCAGCATATGAGCCGCCGCATCGCGGTAATGTACCTGGGTAAAATCGTGGAGATCGGCTCCGCCAGCGATATCATCAACAGCCCTGTGCACCCCTACAGCCAGTCGCTGATCTCCGCCATCCCCATGCCCGATCCGGAAACCGCCCGGCACAAGCACCGCATCATCCTGGAGGGCGACGTGCCCTCTCCCCTGCACATGCCCCAGGGCTGCCCCTTCCGCACCCGCTGCCGCTACGCCACCGAGCAGTGCGCCGAGAGCTGCCCCAGCCTGACGGACCGCGGCAACGGCCGCCAGGTGGCCTGCCACAACATGTAACCCCGGTATCCGCCGCGCAAAGCGGTTGATATAATAAATTAGGAGGAAGATCCTATGAAGAAACTGTTTGCTCTTCTGATGGCCGTTCTGATGGTCATGAGCAGCGTCGCCGCCCTGGCCGATGCCGGCAGCGAGCCCGACTGGACCGAGTACGACGCCCTGATCGCCACCATCAAGTCCACCACCGATTTCGCCGAGCGCGCCAAGCTGATGCACCAGGCGGAAGACATCCTGATGGATACCGGCGCCATCGTGCCCATCTATTACTACAACGATGTGTACATGGCCAAGCCCGGCCTGACCGGCTTCTATTCCAACCCCTATGGCACCAAGTTCTTCATGTATGCCGATTACGGCGAGAACACCACCCTGCGTCTGCAGCTGGCCTCCGAGCCCGATAAGCTGGATCCCGCGCTGAACAGCTCCGTGGACGGCGCCTGCCTGGCTGCCAACAGCTTCGGCGGCCTGTACTCCTATGACATCAACGGTGACTGCGTGCCCAACTTCGCCACCGGCTACACCGTCAGCGATGACGGCCTGACCTATGTGTTCAACATCCGCGAGGGCCTGAAGTGGTCCGACGGCACCCCCCTGACCGCCAAGGACTTCGAGTACAGCTGGAAGCGCGCTGCCGCTGATGAGACCGCCGCTGACTACAGCTACATGTTCGACGGCATTGCCGGCTATCCCGACAATCTGCAGGCCACCGCTTCCGAGGACGGCACCACCTTCACCGTCGTGCTGAAGGCCCCCTGCGCCTACATGCTGGACCTGGCCGCCTTCCCCACCTTCTTCCCCGTGCAGCAGGCCTGCGTGGAAGCTTCCGCCACCGCCGATAACCCCGGCGCCTGGGCGCTGGAAGCCGGCTTCGTCTCCAGCGGCGCCTACACCCTGGAGAGCTGGGATCACAACGTGTCCATGGTTTATGTCAAGAACCCCTACTACTGGGATGCCGAGAACGTCAAGATCGAGCGTCTGGAGTTCATGCTGAGCGATGACGACACCGCCATCTATGCCGCCTATCAGAATGGCGACCTGGACTTCACCGATTCCGTTCCCACCGATCAGATCGCTTCCCTGCTGGATAACCCCGAGTTCCACATCGTGGACGAGCTGGGCACCTACTATGTGATCTTCAACGTGAAGAGCGATCTGTTCAACGGCATGACCGTGGAGCAGGCTGCCAACTTCCGCAAGGCCCTGGGCCTGCTGATCGACCGTCAGTACATCATCGATACCGTCGGCCAGACCGGCCAGAAGATCGCCACCTCCTTCCTGCCCGCCGGCATGGCGGACGGCAATGGCGGCACCTTCAAGGACGCTGCCAACTGGAATTATCCCAACGGTGCTGACGGCTACTTCGCCGAGGAGCCCGATGTGGATCAGGCCATCGAGCTGCTGAAGAGCGCCGGCTTCGAGTTTGACGCCAACAACATGCTCTCCGCCTCCACCCCCATCAGCTTCGAGTACCTGACCAACAACACCTCCGGCCACATCGCCATCGCCGAGTGCCTGCAGCAGGACTTCGCCGCGGTCGGCATCAACATGACCATCAAGTCCATCGACTGGGCCGTGTTCCTGAACGAGCGCAAGGAAGGCAACTTCGGCATCGCCCGCAACGGCTGGGTGGCTGACTTCAACGATCCCATCAACATGCTGGAGATGTGGACCACCGTTTCCGGCAATAACGACGCTCAGTTCGGCCGCTGATTGACGGATAAAAACTGAACATTCGTTAGCCCCGCTTCCGCAGGCGCCCGCCTGCGGAAGCTTTTTGATTGGATACTTCATCGGAAAACTGAAATTGTAAGGGACAGCTTTTAGAGTGAAGAGTTGTTAGTTATCAGTTTTTAGTTATTAGTGGATAGTCAAGAACTATTAACTAATAACTAGCAACTATAAACTGATAACTATCAACTATTAACTTCGACTATTAATTCTTTGCCCTGACAGGTGGGCGCGCCGCCCTGTGAACGATTTGTAAATGTTTCATTTGTTTTACGGAAGTATTGTAAAAATCGACATTTTACGGTATACTGAAGGGTGTAATCCCGCAAGATAAGGAGCCTTTCCATGCAGCAAGAACAGGTTCGTTCCATTGTATATGCCCTGCAGCAAAACATCCGCCGGGTCATCGTTGGCAAGGATGAGGCCATCGAGCTGGCGCTGATCGCCCTGCTGTGCAAGGGCCACGTGCTGATCGAGGATGTGCCCGGCGTGGGCAAAACCACCCTGGTGGCGGCGCTGGCCAAATCGCTGAACTGCTCCTTCAAGCGCATCCAGTTTACCCCGGACGTGATGCCCAGCGACATCACGGGCTTTACCATGCCCAGCCTTGCCACCGGGCAGATGGAATTCAAGCCCGGCGCGGTGATGAGCCAGATCGTATTGGCCGACGAGATCAACCGCACCTCTCCCCGCACCCAGTCCAGCCTTCTGGAGGTGATGGAGGAGGGCCAGGTGACGGTGGACGGCGTGACCCATCCCCTGCCCCGGCCCTTTATGGTGCTGGCCACCCAGAACCCGGTGGATTTTGTGGGCACCTATCCCCTGCCCGAAGCGCAGATGGACCGTTTCTTTCTGCGCATCACCATCGGCTATCCCACGGTGGAGGAGGAGATGGACATCCTGGAGCGTTACAGCAGCCCTGTATCCCCCCTGGCCACCCTGGGCAGCATTTGCAGCGCCAACGATGTGATCGCCATGCAGGAGCAGGTGGGCGCGGTCTACTGCAGCCCGGAGGTGCGCTCCTACGTAGCCTCCATCACCGCCGCCACCCGGAACCATCCCCAGATCGCCCTGGGCATCTCGCCCCGGGGCAGCATCGCCCTGATCCGCGCCGCCCAGGCCTGCGCCCTGATGAACGACCGGGATTACGTACTGCCCGACGATGTGAAGCGCATCGCCCTGCCCGTATGCACCCACCGGCTGCTGCTGAGCCCCGAAGCGCGGATGAAGGGGCAATCGGCGGATCGGCTGCTGATGAACGTGCTTTCCAGCGTGCCCGTCCCCGGCAATTACGGCGTATGACAGGCCGGGGCCGCGCGCTGCTGATCATCGCCCTGGGCTCGCTGTACAGCGGCCTGTCTCTGGGCGGACGGATGTTTTATCTGGCCGCCATATTTGCGTTTTTGACGATGGCGTTTTCCCTGATCACCGTGCTGATCGCGCGCAAAAGCCTGCAGTTTTCCTGCGCCGCCCGGCCCGCGCGCATCCTGCGGGGCGAAAAGGCGAAGCTGCATATTGCGGCGCGCGGCAGGCTGCCGCTGCCGATCTCCGCGCTGCAGCTGAATCTGCGCGTGGGCGAGGAGACGCGGGAGGCGCAGCTGACGCTTTCCCGCGGCGCGGCGGCGCTGGATCTGGAGATCCCGGCCCGCCATATCGGCGAGGTGCCAGTGGGCGTGGAGCAGGCCGCCTATACCGATATGCTGGGGCTTTTCCGCATGCGTCCCCGCTTCCCCGAGGGCATCACGCCGCTGCTGGTGCTTCCCCGCAGCTTTGATGTGGAGCCGCTGCGTTTTTTCCAGAGCGACGAAGGCCGCTCCCAGCGCAGCCGCAACACCGAGGATCTTTCCAGCCCGGAGGATACCCGTGCCTACCGCTCCGGCGACGCCCTCAAGCGCGTGCACTGGAAGCTGACCGCCCGCAAGCGGGAGCTGATCGTGCGCCGATTCGAGACCCCCGCGCCGCCCGATACCCTGGTGCTGCTGGACTGCACCGCGCCCCAGGAAAGCCTGCGCAGCGACGAGACAGCCTCCCTGCGGGATACGCTGTGCGAAACGGCGCTGAGCGTGGCCGAGATGCAGGCCCGGTCCGACATCCCGGTGCGCATGCCGCTCTATGGCGAGCGCGCCGTGGAATACGCCAGCGACCGCAGCGGCGGCACCGGCGCCCTGGCGGAGATGCTGGCCCGGCAGACCTTTGTGGGCGGCACCGATTTTTACCGCGTGCTGAACCTGGAGCTTCGCCGCCTGCGGCGCACCGGGGCCACGGTGATCATCACCTCCCGGCTGAACGCCCAGGTAACCGAGGCCATCACCCATATCCGCCGCATGGGCCCTTCCGCCCGGGTCTACTATATTACCCATACGCCCGGCGCGGAGACCGACGCGCCCTACGTGGCGCGGCTGCAGCAAGAGCTGGTGGAGGTATGCTATGTCACGCCTGCTTAAACGCGTCCCCACCGCCCTGATCCGCGGGCTGAGCGCATGGCTGCTGACCCTGGGCCTGGGCATGCCGCTGCTGATCGCGGCGGGGCAGAGCTTTCTGCTGGGCCGCTACGCCCTGATCTGCCTGGGCGTAGCCGCCTTCTGCGCGGCGCTGAGCACGCGCAGGCTGCTGCTGCCCATCGGATTGCTGGCCGCCGCCGCATCCCAGGCCGTGCTGCTGATCTTCGGCCAAGGCTTCTTCCATCAATCGCTGCAGCTGCTGCGCGCCCTGGTGCTGCTCATCCAGGATACGCCCCTGGCGCTCTCGCTGCATGGCGACGCGCTGTGCATGCAGCTGGCGGTGCTGCTGACGCTGTTCTGCTTTTCCATGTGCAGCCCGGATATCGACGTGGCGCTGCCGGTTACCATCGTGGCCGGCCTGCTGGGCGGCGAATGGATGGCGGGTATGCGGCCGGAGAGCCTGTATATGCTGCCCGTGCTGCCCGGGCTTTTGCTGATCTACGCTCACACCCAGAGCTACGAGAGCACCCCCGATATCCGCGCCGCCCGGCCCTCGCTGTGGACGGTGCCCCTGGCGGCGGCGCTGCTGGCCCTGGCCTGGATCATCGCGCCCCAGGAGGGCACCAAATCGGAGCCGCTGGCCAACATGGCCGCCCAGCTGCGCGAGGCCATCAACGACCGCTTTTTCTTCCAGCAGGAGCGCAGCCGCTATACCCTGGCCGCCGATGGCTGGATGCCCCTGGGCGAGCACCGTCTGGGCGGCTCGCCCGCGCCCAGCGACCGGCTGGTGCTTTTGGCCGAGGCGCAGGAGCCCATTTACCTGCGCGGCGCGATTCTGGACGCCTATACCGGCCATTACTGGTATGACAGCGTCAGCTCCCGCCGGTATTACTGGCATTCCCCCCTGCAGCGCGCCACCCGGGATCGGGTGTTCGAGGCAGAGTATCCGCTGGAGAGCGAGCTGCCCATGAAGCAGTTCAGCGTGCAGTTCGCCTCCCTGGGCGCCAGCACGCTGTTTGTGCCCCAGCGCCTGCGGGAGCTCACCGAGGGCGAGCACATGACGCCCTATTTCAACCTGGGCAGCGAGCTCTTTATCACCCGCAACCTGGTCAGCGGCGACCGGTATTCCGGCGCGTACGCCGCCATAAACGCCAACGACAGCCAAATTTCCGCCCTGGCCGACCGTCTGGACACGCTGGACGACCCGGAATACCAGTCCCAGCGGGACCGGTACAGCGCCCTGCCCAGCGGCATCCAGACGGAGGTGCGCGCCATTGCCGCCTCCGTTACGGCGGGCTGCGCCACCGACTGGCAGAAGGCCGCGGCCATCCAGGATTACCTGCGCACCAGCTTTCCCTACAGCCTGGAGGTGCAGGACCCGCCCCAGGATGCCGACTTTGTTTCCTGGTTCCTGGTGGTGGAAAAGAAGGGCTACTGCACCTACTTTGCCTCCGCCATGACGGTGCTCTGCCGCCTGGCCGGCCTGCCCGCCCGGTACGTGGAGGGCTATCTGGCCAAGCCCAATGAAAGCGGCGTCGCCGAGGTGCGCGGGATCAACGCCCACGCCTGGACCGAGGTGTATTTGAAGGGCCTGGGCTGGGTCACCTTTGATCCCACCCCCGGCTGGAACACCGCCGCGGCAGGCAGCTCCTCAGGCGCGGGCAGCCAGGGCCCCACGCCCACCCCCAGCCCCCAACAGCAGGAGACGCCCACCCCCGCGCCCTCCGCCGCGCCCAGCGATACCCCCACGCCGCAGCCCTCCCCGGAGCCGGACGCGGCGAACAGCCCCGAGGAGCAGCCGCCCACCCCAACGCCTTCTCCCACGCCTGAACCGGAGGAGCCGCCGGAGGAACCGAAGAAGCCTGGCCATCCGCTGCTTCTGATCCTGCTCCTTCTCCTGCTGGCGCTGCTTGCCCTGCTGGCGCTGCGCATCCGCTCCACCGAGCCGCTGCGGCATGCCGCCAGGATCAGGGAGTCCGGCGATGCCCTGCTGCTGCTCTGGCGATCCGCGCTGCAATGCGCCGCCTGCCTGGGCACGCCCATCCGCGGGGATGAAACGCCCTTCGATTACGCCGCCCGCGCCGGGGCCGCCCTGGGGATCTCCCTGGATGCGCCCGCCCGCGCCGTCAGCGCCCTGCGCTATGGCCGCCGCGCCCCGCGCGCCGCCGCCCTGCGCGCCGCCCGGGATGCCTACGCCCAGCTGCATGGCCGCCTGCGCCCGCATCAGCGCGCCGCGCTGGCGCTCAAGCGCGCGTTCACATGGCATAGGCATGCAGGAAAAGCATAGTTATGCAAAAAACATATAAAAAACACGCCGGATGCTTGACGCGGTCACCCGCTTATGGTATTCTGCTTTCATCCCGGTTTTCATAATAAAGGAAGCGGGAAAAACAAAATTTCCGAAAGGAGTGCGCGATGATGAAAAAGTTTCTGTCCCTGCTGCTTGTAACGATGATGATGATGGGTGTCATGGCGCACCATGCCTTTGCGGAAAGCGCGGACGCCTCCCTGGATTACATCCTGGAAAAGGGCACCCTGGTGCTGGGCCTGGATGATACCTTCCCGCCCATGGGCTTCCGCGATGAAACCACCAACGAGATCGTGGGCTACGATATCGACCTGGCCCGCGAAGTGGCTGCCCGCCTGGGCGTGGAGCTGGTTTGCCAGCCCATCGACTGGGCGTCCAAGGAGCTGGAGCTGTCCAGCGGAAATATCGACTGCATCTGGAACGGCATGTCCATCACCGACGAGCGCCTGGAGAGCATGGCCATGTCCCTGCCCTACATGAACAACCAGATCGTGATGGTGGCCAAGGATTCCGCCGGCTATACCTCCATCGCCGATATGGCGGGCTGCGATATCGCCGTGCAGAGCGGCTCCTTTGCCGAGGAAGTGCTGGAAACCTACGAGCAGTACGCCGATTTCCGCGCTTCGGTCAACGTGCTGGCCTATGATGAATACCTGACGGCCCTGATGGATCTGCAGCAGGGCAACGTGCAGGGTGTGCTGATCGACCTGGTGGTGGCGGAATACCGCATTGCCGGCCTGGGCGATGAGAGCCTGATCGTGATCGACAGCCTGGAGGACGACCTGTACGGCATCGGCTTCCGCAAGGCGGATGTGGCGCTGCGCGACCGCGTGAATCAGATCCTGATCGAGATGGAGGCCGACGGCACCATCGCTGAAATCAGCGGCAAATGGTTTGGCAAGAACATCTCCATCATCAGCGCCGAGTAAGCTTACCATCCATACAGACACAATCGGGGACCAGGCAATGGCCCCCGATTGTTTGTTGCATCCAAAGGAGCTGGCCCCATGAAGTACTTTAACAACCCGGAAAAGCTGTGGACCCTGGTGCAGATCCTGCTGCAGGGCCTGTCTGTCACCGTGCGCATCTTCGCCCTGACGCTGGTGCTGTCCATCCCCCTGGGCATGCTGGTGGCCCGCGGGCGCATGAGCCGCCACCCCATCCTGCGGTGGCCGATCTCGGTATACATCTACGTGGTGCGCGGCACACCGCTGATGCTGCAGGTCATGTTCATCTACTTTTTGCTGCCCAACATCCTGCCCTTCAATTTTGACCGGTTCGCCGCCGCCATCGTGGCCTTTACCATCAATTACGCAGCCTATTTCGCCGAGATCTTCCGCGGCGGCATCCAGTCCATCCCCGTGGGTCAATGGGAGGCCGGGCAGGTGCTGGGCATGACCCACATCCAGACCTTCTTCCGCGTGGTGCTGCCCCAGGTATGCAAGCGCGTGCTGCTGCCGGTGACCAACGAGGTGATCACCCTGGTAAAGGATACCGCCCTGGCCAGCACCATCGCGGTGACCGAGCTGATGAGCCTGGCCAAAAAGCACGTATCCTCCTCCTCCTCCATCGAGCCCTACGTGATCGCCATGCTGATGTACCTGCTGTTCAACGGCATTGCCGAGCAGCTGTGCCGGCTGGTGGAGCGCAAGCTCAATTATTATCAGTAAGGAGGCGCCATCATGCTGCATGCCGTACACATGGTAAAGGGCTTCGACGGTCTGTCGGTGCTGCGCGATATCAATCTGGACGTATCCAAGGGCGAAACGGTGGCCATCATCGGGCGCAGCGGCTCGGGCAAGAGCACGCTGCTGCGCTGCCTCAATAACCTGGAAAAAATCGAGGGCGGCTCCATCCTGATCGATGGGCAGCCGCTGGTTAAGGACGGCGTTTACGCCCAGGAGAAGGAGCTGCGCCGCCTGTGCCTCAAGATGGGCTACGTTTTTCAAAACTTTAACCTGTTCCCCCATATGAGCGTGCTGCGCAACCTGACCGAGGCCCAGTGCTGCGTGCTGCGGCGGGACAAGGCCACGGCCCAGCAATACGCCCGCAAGCTGCTCGCCAAGGTGGGCCTGGCCGACCGGGAGGCCGCCTATCCCTATCAGCTGTCCGGCGGGCAGCAGCAGCGCGTGGCCATCGCCCGCGCCCTGGCGCTGGATCCGGAGATCCTGTGCTTTGACGAGCCCACCAGCGCCCTGGACCCGGAGCTGACCAAGGAGGTGCTGACCGTGATCCGTGGCCTGGCCGAGGAGGGCCGCACCATGATCGTGGTCACCCATGAGATGGCCTTCGCCCGGGATGTGGCCGACCGTGTCATCTACATGGCCGACGGCGTCATCGTGGCCGAGGGCGCGCCCCAGACGGTCTTTGAGGATCCCCGGGTCAAGGCGTTTACCCAGACGGAGTAAGCGCCGGGGCAGATCGGCAGCCTGGGAAGGAGAACGGAAAACGAAAGGGGCAGCGAGCAAAGAAGGTTCGCCGCCTCTTTTTTTGTGTTGAGCGATTGGCGGAAGAGGGCATGCAGAATGCAGAACGCAGAA
>CADAHU010000030.1 GCA_902787835.1 uncultured Eubacteriales bacterium | reverse complement strand
CGTTAAAGCCTGTTGGCGGAAAACCCGCAACATTTACGGCGACAAACGCAGCCTTCTTCGGTTCCTTCTTGGGCTCCAAGAAGGAACGCCCCCGTTCGTTCCCCATTCCCCGTCAAATTCCAGTTTGCAGATTCTTTTTTGAAGATTTAATCATACAGACGGATGTGTGCCGGCAGGCGGCTGCCGCGCCTGTCAAAGGATCGGGTCGGTGAGTGTGCCGTTGTCCATGCCGCCCATCACGTCCTCCAGCCAGGTGATGGAATCCTGCACCCAGCCGTAGGCCCGGCGGCACATTTCGCCCTGGGCCTGCACCTGCCCCTCGCCGGTGGAGAAGCCATGGGGGCCGTGGCTGTATATGTGGCACTCGTAGATCACGCCCGCATTCTCCAGGGCGGCGGCGAACTGCAGGGTATTGCGCACGGGCACGCTGCCGTCGGTGCGGGAGGCGAACAGGAAGCAGGGGCAGGTATCGGCGCTGACGGCCTGCACCAGATTGGGCGCAGTTTCGTTGATGCGCCGGACGTCGTCGTTCAGCACGGCATAGCCCAGGATGGAGGCCCTGGGCCGATGCGCCGCCAGGGTGGCGGCGGCCCCGGCCAGATGCCCGCCGGCGGAGAAGCCGATCACCGCCAGCCGGTCGGCGGCCAGATGCCAGGCCTCCGCCTTTTCCAGGATCAGCGTCATGGCCTGATCATAATCGGTCAGGGGATTGGGCCAGGCGGCGCAGGCGTCCACGGAGTAATTGAGGATAAAGGCCTGGTAGCCCGCCTTCATATAGGCCAGGGCCACAGGATCGGCCTCCCGGCGGGTGCAGTAGCGATAGCCGCCGCCGGGGATCACCAGAATGCCGGGCCGCTGGCTCAGCGCGCGGTAGGTGCCGCCCACCTCCTGGATATAGGCCGTCAGCGAGGAGCCGCGCTCCGCGTCGAGCGTAAAGGTTTCCACATGCATAGCCGGCTCCTTTCTCAGCCCTTGAGGCCGCTGGTGGCAATGCCTTCCACCAGGTATTTCTGCAGGAAAATGAAGATCAGCAGCACCGGCAGGATGGACAGCGTGCTCATGGCAAACATGGCGCCGTAATCCGAGGAGGAGCCGGGATCGCAGAAGAGCTTCAGCGCCAGGCTGGCCGGGTACATGTTGGACGTGCGCACGTAGAGCAGGGCGGAGAGGAAATCGTCCCAGCGCCAGATGAAGGAGAAGATTCCCGATGTGATCAGCGCCGGCGTCAGGAGCGGCACGATCACGTACAGGAAAATGCCGTAGGGGCTGCAGCCGTCGATGCGGGCGGCTTCATCCAGATCCCGGGGGATCCCGTTGATAAAGTTGACGTTCAGGTAAACGAAGAAGCCCTGGGTGGCAAAAAAGTAGGGGACGATCATGGGCAGGTAGGAATTGACCCAGCCCAGCTTGTTGTACCACAGGTATTGGGGCACCATCAGCACCTGGGCGGGCAGCATCATGGTGACCAGCATGGCGCCGAACAGAATGCCGCGCCCCCGATAGGGCAGACGGCTGAAGGCGTAGGCCACCAGGGCGGAGGAGACGACGGTGCCGATGGTGGCCACCACGGAGATGAACAGCGAGTTCAGGAAGAACCGGGTAAAGGGCACGTTGCCGAAGCCCTTCAGGCCGTTCACATAGTTTTCGCCCGTCCAGGTGGTGGGGATCAGCGATCCCGCGGTGGTGAACACCGTGGTGGTGGGCTTAAAGGAGCTCATGATCATCCAGATCAGCGGGTATACCATGATGAAGCCCAGAAACAGCACGCAGGCATGGTATATGGTGGCCGAAAGGGCCTTTTTTGCGCGGTACGGCATATCAGTTCCCCTCCTCGTATACCCAGAATCGCTTGGTGAGGAAGAGCAGCCCCGTAAACGCGCCGATGATCAGCAGCATGATCCAGGCCAGGGCCGAGGCGTAGCCGGCCTTAAAGTATTCAAAGCCCTGCTGATACATATAGACCACATAGAACAGGGTGGAGTTCATGGGCTTGCCCTGGGTGATGATGTAGCTTTGGGAGAAGGCCAGGAAGCCGTTGATCATCTGCATGACCAGGTTAAAGAAAATGGTGGGCGTCAAGAGCGGCAGCGTGATGCGGAAGAACTGCTGGTAGCCCCGGGCGCCGTCCACCCGGGCCGCTTCATACAGCGTCTGGGGGATCTGCTTGAGCGAGGACAAAAAGATCAGCATGGAGGAGCCAAACTGCCACACCGACAGGAGGATCAGCATCCAGATGGCGGTGGATACGTTGCCCAGCCAGGCGATATTGCTCTGGATGCCCAGCATGTTCAGCACGGTGTTGAAGGTGCCGTCGATGGCAAACATGCGCTTCCACAGGATGGCCACGGCCACGGAGCCGCCGATGATGGAGGGCAGGTAGTACGCGGCGCGGTAGATGCCGGTCATTTTGGTGTTCTTCAGAAGGATCAGCGCCACGATCAGCGCGAAGGTCAGCCGCAGCGGCACCGAGATCAGGGCGTAGAAGAACGTGACGCCCAGGGATTTGACGAACTTTGCGTCCGCGGTAAAGATCTTGACGTAATTCTTGAACCCGGCCCATTCCGCCGGGGCCAGGATATTGTAATCGCAGAAGGAATAATAGGCGGACAAAAGCATGGGCACGATCAGGAAAAGAACGAAGCCGATGATGAAGGGCAGCGAGCAGATCACGCCCGCCGTGCTTTCCCGGCACAGCCATTCCTTGAGCCGCTGCGCCCACCCGGGACGGCGCATGCCGACCGCGTTGCTCTGGGCCATGGAATCATCTCCCTTGGGTGGTCAGATCAGGGAAAGGGGCCTGCTGCGACGGCAACAGGCCCCGGGATACAATCGGAAATCAGCGGGCCAGGATCTCGCTGGCGGTCTCCACGAACTGCTGGGCAGCGTCCGCGGCGCTGATGGCGCCGTAGGAGATCTGCTCCACCAGCTCGCGGCAGGTGGCGTACACTTCGCTGGCGCCGTCGGGATCGGCGGCGGGGGTGGCGGAGCTGTTGGGAACGATCACGTTGTTGACGAAGGCCACGACCTGCTGGGTCAGGGGATCCAGGTCACCGGCGATGGCGTCGCCCACCACGGAGGAAACGGGGATGCCGCGCTCGCCCAGCATGATCTTGTTGGCTTCCACGCTGTTTACAAAGTAGTTCAGGAAGGCGATGGAGGCATCGGGCTCGGCGGTCTTGGCGGAGACGGAGAAGTACATGCTGCAGGCCACAAAGCCGCTCTTCACGGGATCGGGGGAGGGCTGGGTGGTCAGGGCCAGCTCAACGCCCTCAGGCGCTGCGGCCTGCATGGCCACCAGCTGATTGGACCAGTTGAAGGCGCACCAGCTCATGGTATCGGGAGAGGAGCCGTACACCATGGGGTTCTGCTCCACGGAACCGGCCACCAGGGAAGCAAACACGTCGCCGCCCAGCAGCCAGCCTTCCTTGGTGCCCTGCTCATAGAGGCCGAAGAAGTATTCGGCGTCCTCCACGGTGATGCCCAGCTGGCCGTCGGCAAACAGGCTCTTGCCCAGGCCGCGCATCACATAGTTGAGGTAGGATTCGGTGCCGAAGCCCAGGTCGGTTTTATAGCCGGTCTTCTCGTAGATTTCCTTGCACAGCGCCATGAACTCGTCCATAGTCATCAGATCGTGGATCTCGATGCCGGCGTTGTCCAGGATGGTCTTGTTATACAGGCAGGCCATGGAGTTGGTGCCCACGCACAGGCCGTACACGCCGCCGCTCATGCGGCCCAGATCGATGACGCTCTCGCCGATGTTGGATACATCCAGGGCGCCGCTTTCCATGTAGGGGGTCAGGTCCAGCAGCAGGCCGTTGTCCACATACTGCTGGATGTAGGCGGTGGAGTGCTGCATCACGTCGGGCAGCTGGCCGCCGGCGGAGGCGGTGGCCATGGTGGTCCAGTAATCGCCGAAGGAGTTCATGGTCACGTCAAAGGTGGTGCCGGTTTCCTGGGTGTACAGATCCAGCACCTGCTGGGTGCGCTCGTTGCGGGTCTGGTTGCCCCACCAGGCCACGTTCAGATGCGTTTCCGCCAGGGCGGAAGAGCACAGCATGCACAGGGTCAGCGCCAGGGCCAGGACCAAAGACAGCTTCTTCATATGGTTTTCCTCCGTTTCAGATGACAGCCGCATGGTGCGGCATAAGCAATGTTGTTGCTGTTATTATAGCATCGGCGGCAGACCTCCAAAATGCACTTTTCCGGTTTGAACTTGGACATTTCCGACATTTTGAGCAGATCGGACATCGGATCTTGACAAACCGCGGCGAAATATATAGTATGAAACCATCATAAGCAAAGCGCCATCGCGCTGTTTTGCGGAAAACGGAGCGCCACGGGCCATGATACGCAATCTGTTTCGTCCCATGAAGCTGCGCAATAAGATCCTGTTTTCGGCGGTGCTGAGCATGCTGCTGATCGTGGGCGCGGCGGCATACCTGGGGCTGCATATCCTTTCCGGGCACCGGGAGCTGCTGTCCCAGGCCACCCAGCGCACGCTGGATACGGTGTCCGGCGGGCTGAACAGCGCCATTGGGGAGCTGGGCCGGCTGACCTACAAGATCCTGGGGGATTCCACCGTTCAGGCGGAGCTGGCCCGCATCGACGGCGCCGGGAGCGCCCAGGAGCAGCTGGCCTCCTACCATACGCTGTATAACCGGCTGATCCTCTATCAGCATGAGTACAGCGGCTTGGGCGTGGGGGAGATCGTGCTGGTCACCGGCGCCTATGACGTGACCACCGCCTATACCGGCGCGGACGCCGGCTTCCAGGCCATGCGCCGCCCGCTGATCGAGGCCGCGGCGGGCAGCGGGGGCACCCTGGTGCTGGAGCCCGGCGGGGAGGGCTCGGGCACGCTGTACGCAGCCCGGGCCGTGCGGCGGGTTTCGCCCTTTGATCTGTCCATCCTGGGCACCATGATCGTCACCGTGGATATGGATCGCTTTATTGCCCTGGCCGGCGGGGAATACCTGTGGATGATGGATCGCCAGGGCGTGCCCTTTTACCGCAGCGAGGCGCTGACCGACGGGGACGTGGCCGCAATCGCCGCCGGCCGGGAGGATCAGATCCTCCGTCTGAGCTCCGGCCATTATTTTGTCAGCCGCGGTACGCTGCCCGGGGTGGGCTGGGGATATTCCCTGCTGGTCTCCTGCGAGGAGCAGTGGCGGTTCCAGCGCGTCTCCTATGCCGTGTTCCTGGCGGTGCTGGCCTTCGCCGCGGCCCTGGCCGTATTGATCTCCGGCGCCGCGGTGCGCTCGATCACCCGGCGCATGGACGCCCTGCTGGATAAGATCAGCGGCTTCCAGGAGCGGATGACGGCCTCCGGCGTTCAGCCCCTGGCGGAAGGGGACCGCGGCGACGAAATCGATATCCTGCACAGCCATTTTGACGGCATGGCGGCCCGTATCCAGACGCTGGTGCAGGAAAAATACGTCAGCGAGCTTTTATCCAAGGAGGCCCAGCTGCAGGCGCTGGAGGCGCAGATCAACCCCCACTTCCTGTATAACGTGCTGGAGACCGTCAACAGCCGGGCGCGCCTTTCCGGCAACCGGGCGATTTCCGCCATTGTGGAGGCGCTGGGACGGCTGCTGCGGGTGTCCCTGGATACGCGCACAAAAACACTGACCCTCCGGCAGGAGCTGGGCCTGGTCCGCGATTACATCACCATTCAGGAGGAGCGCTTCGAGGATCAGCTGCGCTATACCGAGGATGTGCCGCCGGATATGCTGGAGATCACCATTCCCAAGATGATCATTCAGCCCCTGGTGGAAAACGCCATCAAGTACGCCGTGGAAAACGGCATTGACGATACCTGCGATATCCGGGTCTCGGCGCGCCGGGAGGGGGGAGAGGCCGTGCTCCTGGTAAGCAACAGCGGCTCCCAGTTCCCGGAGGAGATGCTGGGCGGGCTGCGGCCAGACGCCATCGTATCCCATGGCCTGGGCATCGGCCTGGCCAATATCCACCGCCGCCTGCAATTGACCTACGGCCCGGACAGCGGCATCACGCTGCAGAACGAGGGCGATTCCGCCGTGTGCCTGCTCAGGATCCCGCAGGCTTGACGAATGCGAAAGGAGGAGGGAGCCATGCTGCGGATGATCATCGTGGACGACGAGCGCGCCATTCGGGAGGCCCTGGGCGTGATCCTTGATTGGGAAGCGCTGGGCATTGCGGTGGTGGGCCTGTATAAAAACGGCGCCGAAGCCTTCGACGCCATGCTGGACGAGTATCCCGATATTGTTTTGACCGATGTGAAAATGCCCGGCCTCAGCGGACTGGAGCTGCTGGCCCGCGCCCATGCCGCCGGGATGGACGCGGTGTTCGTGATCCTGTCCGGGTACGCGGAATTCGAGTTCGCCAAGGAGGCCATGCGCTACGGCGTGCGCCATTACCTGCTCAAGCCCATCGCCGAGGAGCAGCTGCGGGCGGTGATGACCGACGTGCGGGACGAATGCCTGCTGCGCCTGTCCGCCTCCTCGCCTGCGCGCCCGGCCCCGGCCTCCGGCGATCTGGTGCGCGTCATCAAGGCCTATGTGCGGGATAACATCGCCGATTCCAGCCTTTCGCTCAAGCTGATATCGGAAAACCAGCTGTTCATGAACGCCGATTACGTCAGCAAGCAGTTTGCCAAAAAGACCGGGGAGCGCTTCAGCGCCTATGTTACCCGCAAGCGCATCGAATTGGCCAAGGCGCTTTTGGCCGCCGGGGAGCTGCGGGTCAACGAGGTGGCGGAGCAGACCGGCTTTGGCAACGATATCCAGTACTTCAGCCGGATCTTCAAGAAGAACACCGGCGTCACGCCCAGCGAGTATCAAAAAAAGGCCCTGCAGGGGCCTTGAAAGGGATCATTCGTCGGGGTCTGGCTTGTCCTCGCCCTTGCCGGTCAGGATGCCAAGGCGATCCTCCAGCATTTTGAGCGGCCGCTCCGGCAGCGAGCGGCGCAGGGACTGATACAGGATGCGCATGGCGGAGGCCGCCTGTCTGCGGGTGCCGTCATCCATGCCCATCACGGCCTTCAGCGTGGCCAGCTTGCCCAGGTCGTGCACGGTATCGGCGTTGGTGGAGGCAAGCGCCTCGTATACGCCGTTGATCACCGTTTCCCGCTGCTCGGGATCCATGTTGGCCACCCAGTCCTTCACCGTGCGGTCGATGAGCTGGCTGCCGTCGGATACCTGCTCCAGCTCGGTAAAGCCGTGACGATTGATCTCCCACAGGTAGAGGTTGTGCTGCGTGATGCCGCCGCTGCCCCGGCTTTCCACCACGGTATAGGGCTCCTCGTGCTCCAGCAGCATGCCCACCACCGAGGAGCGGGGCAGGTAGGTGCGGGTGCGCCCCAGGATGCGCTGAAAGCCGGGCTGGGCCGCCACCTGGCGCTGGAAGCCGGGACCGTCAAAGTTCCGCACCGCCACGATACGGCTCTGGATGCTTTCATTGCAGCAGGCCGCAGCGTACACCGCCAGATTGCCGCCCTTGCTGTGGCCCACCAGCCGCAGCGTGCCGGGCAGGCTGGCGGCGCGCTCCAGGTATTCCACCGCGTGCAGCTGGCCCGCCACCACGTCGGAGAAGGCCATGTTAAAATCCTCTTTCCAGCCCACCAGCGTGCCGTCGGTGCCCCGGTAGGCGATGCACGCGCCCAGGGGCAGGCGGATGGTCAGGGCGGCAAACTGCTCCTCGCTGGCCTTGTCCAGCGTGCTCTCAAACCCGCACAGGGTCAGGCTTTCGTACCGCGGGGCGTCCAGCAGCAGCTCCAGCAGCCGTTTATCGCTTTTGCCCAGCTCGCTGTCGGCGTACGCGCCCTTGGCCAGCACCTGACGCACGGCCTCGCCCAGGGGCTTGCCGCCCTCAAAGCCGGAGGGCACGATGCCGTCGAAACGGATATAGCTCAGCCGCGAGAACATCAGGGCATCCATATCGTTAAAGGGCATCACGGCCTGGTTCAGATCGCCGCGCCAGGCGATATAATCAAACAGATCGCTCATCATTGGCCTCCGGTACAGCTTTTCGCATGCATTATAGCACAAATGACCTCCGCTGCACAGCGAAAGTTTTGCCGTTGAAGCCCAGTTGACCTGCCTTATGTACAATAACAGGAAAGGAGGGTGTGCCATGTTTCGTATTTTGGTGGTGGAGGATGACGACGCGCTGCGCGGGCTTTTCCGGCGCGTGCTGGAAAAGAACGGCTACGAGGCGCTGGAGGCCGGAAACGGCCAGGAAGCGCTGGATGTGCTGGACCGCCAGTATATCGATCTGATCATATCCGATATCATGATGCCGGTCATGGACGGCTACGAGCTGGTGCGCTCCCTGCGCGAGGCGGGCATCGGCATCCCGGTGCTGATGATCACCGCCAAGGACGCCTTTGATGATATGCGCCGGGGCTTCTCCTCCGGCACCGATGATTACATGGTAAAGCCCATCAATGTAAACGAGATGGTGCTGCGCGTGGGCGCGCTGCTGCGCCGGGCGCAGATGATCTCCGAGCGTCGGGAGGTGCTGGGCGGCACCACGCTGACCTACGATACGCTGACCGTCACCCGGGGGGAGGAGAACATCGCCCTGCCTCAGAAGGAATTTTTGCTCCTGTATAAAATGGCCGCCGCTCCGGGGCGGATCTTTACCCGCCAGCAGATCATGGATGATATCTGGGGATTGGACAGCGAGACCGACCCGCATACCGTGGATGTGCATATCGGCCGCCTGCGGGAGCGCTTCCGCGACAACCCGGATTTTGAGATCATCACCATGCGCGGACTGGGGTATAAGGTGGTCAAAAAGACATGAAGATCAAAACGCGCGATACCGAGGTGCGCAGCGATAACCTGCGCCTGTATTTTATCCTGTGCATCTTCTTGATCCTGGGGCTTTCCATCGGCGCGGCGGCGCTGATCACCATGCTGATCGAGTGGCTCACCAAAACCCGCTTCATCGTGCCCACCATCGTATGGATGATCCTGCTCTCCATCGCCATGGGCCTGGTGCTGAGCCTGATCTTCAGCCGCATGTTCCTGCGCCCCATCATCCGCCTGAGCCGCGCCATGCAGCAGGTGGCCCAGGGGGATTTTTCCGTCCGGCTGGATCATGCCGGGCATTTCGGCGAGATGCGCCAGAGCTACGAGAACTTCAATACCATGACCCGGGCCCTGAGCACCATCGAGACGCTGCAGAGCGATTTTGTATCCAACGTATCCCACGAGTTCAAAACGCCCATTGGCGCCATCGAGGGCTACGCCATGCTGCTCCAGGATACCGATGATCCCGGGCGGCAGCGGGAGTATACCGATAAGATCCTCATGAGCACCCATCGCCTGGGCGATCTGGTCAACAGCATCCTGCTGCTGTCCAAGCTGGATAACCAATCCGTGCCCCAGGAGCAAACCACCTATCGGCTGGATGAGCAGCTGCGCCAGGCGCTGGTGATGCTGGAGCAGAAATGGGCCGCCAAGGAGATGGAGCTGGATGTGGATCTGGCCCCTGTCACCTATACCGGCCCGGAGCAGCTGATGCTGCACGTATGGACAAATCTGATCGATAACGCCATAAAATTCAGCGAGCCCGGCGGCCTGCTGCGCCTGCAGCTGCAAAAGACGGAGGAGAGGATCGACGTTTCGGTCAGCGACAGCGGCGTGGGCATGACCGAAAGCGAGACGGCGCATATCTTTGACCGCTTCTATCAAGCCGACGGCTCCCACCGCAGCGAGGGAAACGGCCTGGGCCTCTCCCTGGTCAAGCGCATCGTGGAGGCCGCCGGCGGCGATATCCGGGTGGAGAGCGCCCCGGAAAAGGGCAGCCGCTTTACCGTGACGCTGAACACGTAATCATTTGCAATTTGATTTTATAACAAAGAAAACATGGGCTTTCTCTTTCCGGCTCGGAAAGGAAGGCCCATGTTCGTTTTTCGTAATTTATTGATGCATCCATCCTTTGCCGTGGAAGCGGATGCGCAGCGCGATGGCGCGCAGCAGCCATTCAAATACCAGGGCGATCCAGATGCCGGGGACGCCCAGCCCCAGGGGGATGGTCAGCGTATAGCCCAGGGCGCAGCGCCCCAATGCCAGGGCCAGCACCGATACCGTGCTGACAAACACGGTATCGCCGGTGACGCGCAGCACCATGGTAAGCAGGTTGCCATCGCACCAGATCAGCGGCATGCTGAACACTGCGATGCGCAGGGCGGTATAGATGATGGCCGTGCCCTGCTCCGTGGCGTGGTAGAGCCGCAGCAGCAGGGGCGTCAGGGGATAGAGGATCAGCACCGTGCCCAGCAGCACAAACCGGCCCACCCGGATGATATTGCGGCTGTATTGCTCCGTCAGATCGTACCGGTGAGCGCCGAAGCACTGGCCGCACACCGTGGCGGTGAGCGCCGTCATGGCGCTGGCGGTGGTATTATACAGGTTCAGCAGGGAGTTGGCCACGGCATGGGCGGCCAGATCGGTGGTGGTCAGCCGCGCCAGGTACACCTGCACCAGCAGCATGCCGCCCTGCATCAGCAGCGATTCCACCGCCATGGGGATGCCCAGGGCGGTGATCTCCCGGGTCACGGCGGGGTTAAAATGGAAGAAATCCGCCGCGCGCACATGATACAGATTATGCCGGAACAGCCAGAACAGCGCCAGCGCCATTCCCAATACACGGGCCACGATGTAGGACAGGCCGGAGCCGGTCACGCCCAGGCCCAGGCCGTTGATAAACAGCAGGCTGAGCAGCAGGTGCGACGCGTTGATCACCACGGTGAGCAGCAGGCTGGAGCGCGTATCGCCCAGGCTGCGGAAGATGCAGAAGATGGCGTTGAACACCGAGAAGGGGATAAAGGAGATGGCCATCATGCGCATATAGCGCACCGCGTAGATGATCAGCAGCGGCTCCACCTTGGGATACAGCAGCCGCACCAGGGGATCGGATGCGGCAAAGAGCAGTACGCTCAGCGTCAGCGATACCGCGGCGCACAGGCCGGTCACCTCGCCGATGGCGCGGCGGATCTCCAGGGCGTCGCCGCTGCCCTTTGCCCGGGATACCACAATGGAGCCGCCCGTGGCCAGGGAGGTGAACACCAGCGATACCATGCCGTTGACCGTGGATACCATGGATACCGCCGCGATGGCCGCCTCGCCCACCGAGGAGACCAGCGCCGTGGAGAGCAGGCTGATAAAGCAGATAAAAAACTGATCCAGCGTCAGCGTAAAGAACATGCTGCGCAGCTGCGGGTAGGTAAACTGATCGGTGGTCAGCAGACCGTTCAGCCGCGCGTTCAGGGATTTCATGATCCAACCTCCGCATACACCGGGATAATGAGAGCTGTCAGTGGCATTATACGCCCTGCGGCGGGAATAGTAAAGCCCGATCGACTGCTTTTGCGGAGGATCCGGCTTGCGTTTCCAGGGGCGATTTGATACAATAAGGCAAAATGCTGCTGATTTGCGCTGCCGAGCGCTGGGAAAGGGATCGGATGACAAAAAGCAAGGTGTATCTGTGGATCCAGGGCCTGCTGTGCGCTGTGCTGGCGGCGATGCTGATCTGCGCCGCCCTCGGGATCTATCGCGAGGGGATCGCTCTGCGGGAGGCGGGGGATGCCCTGGCCTGGATCTATACAAAGGAAAAAATAGCGGAGCGCTTGGCGCCCATCGTGCCTGTTTTCTGCGGGGCGGCTTTGACGGCGCTTGTGGGACTGATCCTGGGCGTCCGGGATCAGCGAGCGGAGCGGCCCGTGCCCGACGCTGCGTTTTTGCGGGATGCGCTGGCTACGGAGGGCGTGCCGCGGGAGAAAAGCTATCAACGGCGCTGCCTTTTCGCCGGCTGGGGCATTTTTACGGCCTGCATGATCGCCATTCTGGTTTATCTGCTGCGGCCGGCGCACTTTCCCGAGAATGATCTGGAGGGGATGTTCTCCTCCCTGGCGGGGTGGCTGATCCCCTGGGCGGCGCTGGGGCTGTCCGGGCTGGCGCTGTTTTCCCAGCTGCGGGAGCAGAGCATCAAGCGGGAGCTTGCCGCGGGCAAAGCGCGCATGGCGGAGCAGCGGGAAACCAAAGGCGGAGAGCGCAGGCTGCTGATCGTGCGGACGGCGGTATTGGCGCTGGCGCTGGGGATGATCCTGGCCGGGGCGCTGAACGGCGGCATGCGGGATGTGCTGATCAAGGCGATCAATCTGTGTACGGAGTGTGTTGGACTTGGTTAAGAAACCCACGGCCCGCAGGCTGGCGCAGCTCTACGCCGCGCTGCTGTACAATGCCAACCTGAAGGGCTTTGTGCAGGGAAAGCTGTATACCGGCAATGTCAAGGCGCTCTGCGTGCCGGGACTCAACTGCTATTCCTGCCCCGGCGCTGTGGCCGCCTGCCCGCTGGGCGCGCTGCAGAACGCCCTGGCCGCTGCCGGGCACCGGGCGGGCTGGTATATCTTTGGCATCCTGCTGCTGTTTGGCATTACCCTGGGGCGCACGATTTGCGGATGGCTGTGCCCCATGGGCCTGATTCAGGAGCTGCTGCACAGGATCCCCACGCCCAAGATCCGCAAGAGCAGGATCACCCGGGCGCTCTCCTGGCTTAAATACCTGGTGCTGGCGGTGTTTGTGATCGCGCTGCCGCTGATCTATGGGCTGCGGCACAATCTGCCCCTGCCCGCCTTTTGCAAGTATATCTGTCCCGCGGGCACGCTGGAGGGCGCTGTGGCGCTGCTCAGCAATCCGGAAAACGGCGGCATGCTGGCCCAATTGGGGCTGCTGTTTACCCGCAAATATGTGATCCTGATCGCGCTGCTGCTGGCCTGCGTGTTCTGCTACCGCGCCTTCTGCCGCTTCCTGTGCCCGCTGGGCGCGCTGTACGGCCTGTTCAATCGGTTTGCCCTGGTGGGCGTGCGGGTGGAGGAGAGCCGGTGCGATCACTGCGGCGCATGCGTGGGCCATTGCCCCATGGATGTGGCCCGGGTGGGCGATCACGAGTGCATCTCCTGCGGCCAGTGCGCCGGCCATTGCCATCGGGATGCCATTGCCCTGCGCTGCGGCAGGCGCGCGATTAAGCCCTCCCGAAAGACGGGCCGCATCCTGTGGGGCGCGCTGATCGCGTTGCTGGCGGCGGCGATCCTCTGGTTTAATTTTATCGATGCGCCGCGGAACGCGGAAACGGACAGTTATTCCAGCGATGCGCCCGTCGGCCCGCAGGTGGGGCAGCAGCTGGAGGATTTTACCTGCGCGCTGCTGGACGGCACGGAGTTCCATCTGGCCGATCACCGAGGGCAGGTGGTGATCATCAATCAGTGGGCCACCTACTGCACCCCCTGCGTGGGCGAGCTGCCGTACTTTGAGCGGCTGCAGGAGGAGCATCCCGAGATCGTGGTGCTGGCCTTCCACCATTGGCTGGAGGCTGTGCCCACCGCCGCGGATTATGTGGCGCAGAAGGGCTGGGGCGATTGGCAGATCCGCTTCGCGGTGGATACGCCGGATGAAAACATCCTGCGCCGGATCCAGGGCGACAATGTGATGCCCCGCACCGTGGTGCTCAATCCCCGGGGCGAGGTGATCTACAACGAGCAGCGCTCGGTCACCTATGAGATGCTGCGCAGCCTGCTGGAGCAGGCGAACAATTAATACTGTCCCCTGATTAAAATACGTTACAGAAACTGGATGGGAGGAACGGACGGAGACGTTCCTTCTTGGAGCCCAAGAAGGAACCGAAGAAGGCTGCGCTGTCGCCGTTGCTGTTGCTGGATTTTCTGCCAACGGGCTTTAACGCCTGCCTCCGTTCCCGAACATGGCCAGCTTCGCTGGCTGGTTGTCCGGGAACTCTCTTGGTGACCATGGAGAAACGGACGGAAACAAGTTTGGTTTTCGATTCAAGTTGCTTCGCCGATCGAGGCCCAAAAGCCGAAGTCGCCTGGCGCAGAGCGCGAAATCGTGGAGGTCTCGAACGTTTCTGCTTTTTTTGTCTTGCTTCAATCAGAGATTAGTATCAGTATAAAAAACCGCGCATCCTGAGATTTGCGGGGAAAATTACAAGAGAAAGCGTTCCTTTCCGGGGGGAGAAAGGAATGCTTTCGTTTATTTGTATAGATCAGCGCCGGCCCGCCTTCATCTGCGCCTTGTTCTCGTACATCAGCTGGTCGGCGCGGCGCAGCACGCTGTCCACGCTGTCGTCCTGGGCGGGATCGTATACCGCCATGCCCTTGGAGATGTTGATGGTCTCCCAGGGCTGGGTGGCCCGGGCGGTGATCTCGGCGGCCTGCTGGTCAAAATCGCGCAGCAGCTGATCGCGGTGCTGATAATCCTCCTGCTGCAGGATGGCGGCAAACTCGTCGCCGCCCAGGCGGAACACCGGGCTGTTGGCAAAGATGCGGCAGATCAGCGCGCAGGCGTTTTGCAGGTAAATATCGCCCTTATCGTGGCCGCAATGGTCGTTTACGCCCTTGAGCTCGTTGCAGTCCATCATCACGATGGCAAAGGCGTGCTGCTCCTGGCCGGAGGTCTGGATCAGGTCGTTGAGCATGCGGGAGAAGATTTCAAAGGCGCCCTTGTTCCTTACGCCGGTCATGGCGTCCTTGTACGCCTTGCTGTTCAGATCGCTGATATACACCTTCAGGTGATCCACCAGCTGCTGGAAGGCGCCGGTCAGGATGCCCACCTCGTCGTTGCCCTTGTAATTGAGCTGCAGGTTATAATCGCCTTCCGCCAGCCTGCGGGAGGCCGCGGTCAGGTGCTTCAGCGGGCGGGTGATGCGGGTCAGCAGCAGCGACATGATCGCGCTGAACACCAGCAGGATCAAAAAACCGTTGATCAGGATGCGCGGGGTCAGGCGCGTCCAGTTGGCGTTGACCTCGTCCAGCGGCGCGGCGATGGCCAGCGTCAGCCCGTTGTTCAGGGTGGAGCAGACCACCATCTTTTTTACGCCCTGGTACTCGTACTGGGCCAGGGTGGCGACGCCCTCCTCCCGGGAGCGCTGGGCGGCCTGGGCCAGCTCGGGCAGGGAGTCCGCTATCGTGGGGCCGCTTTCCATATCGGGATGATACAGGATGTTCCCGCTGTTATCCATCAGGAAGGCGTAGCCGCTCTCGTATACCTCGACCTCCTCCACCTGGCTGACCAGCGTGCTGTAGGCAATATCCATGCCGATGACGCCGATAAAGGTATCCGCCTTGTAGAGCGGCGTAACGTAGGAGATCATCCTTACGCCCAGGTTTTGGTTATAATAGGGATCAAGCCAGGAGGATTCCCCGCGGCGCAGGGGCAGATAATACCAGCCCACCCAGGAAATATCGGTATCGGGGTAATCCAGCACCGCAACCGGCGGCATGGCGGTAAAATCGGGGCTGTTGATCCGGGCGTAAAAGAAGCCGGATTCCTGCCGGGTGATCTCGGGATTGAGCCGGAAATAGTAGCTGATCACGCTGTTTGTGTGGTTGGATACGCTGCGGAAAACTGTTTCCACCTTGCCGGTAAAGGTGCGCAGGTAGCTGTCCATCGCTTGCTGGGCGATGCTGTCCCAGCGGCGGTCCTCCAGCCCGGCGCCGGAGCCGTCCATGCCGATCACGCCGCCCATGGCCAGCGACGCGCTGTCCAGCGTTTCCTGGGCGTAATTGGATACCATCTCCACCGATTGCTCAATGCTGTCCATGTATTGGTTGAGCACCCGGCGCTTGTTATCGCTGAGCAGGGTCATGGCAGTGGCTGCGTCCTGGTTGGCCAGGGTGCGGATGGCGCCGATGCTGATGCCGCCCACGGTGGCCATGCCGATCAGGATGGCAATGACCATCACGATGATGATTTTTGTGCGTATGGAGCGCAAGCAAATTCACCTCCATATTTGAAGCGCGGAGCGCAGGAAAACGCGATAAAGAAATTATATTGTATGATTATAGCACATAATCAGCCGATGTGCAAAGAAAACGAGAAAATACAGACAGAATGCAGAACGGATGGGCGCAAAAACGCCAAAAAGCAAGAACTGAGTATTGTATCGCCTGCGTATTTGTGGTATGATTATGCGCGTGCAATAGGATACTGACTATTGCGGACGCAAAAATTGCGCATCATCACTGGAAAGGAAGTTCTCTTTTATGAAGAAAATCATTTGCAAGGTAGAATACGATACCGAGAAATCCGAGCTGCTGCAGAAAAAGTCCTTTGGCAGCTTCGGCGATCCCAAGGGTTATGAGGAATCGCTGTACAAGACCGAGGACGGCAAGCTGTTCCTCTACGTCAACGGCGGCGAGGAATCCCCCTATGCCGAGGAAGGCATCAAGCGCATGTCCGCCGCCAAGGCCAAGGAGTGGCAGGAAGCCTGATTCTCCGCAAAGGCAAAAAGACCGGCGTCCCCAGTTGGACGGCCGG
>CADAHU010000029.1 GCA_902787835.1 uncultured Eubacteriales bacterium | reverse complement strand
ATTTTCATAACATTATTCTACCGCATTTGCCGGGCTCTTTACAGTGCCTGGCTCTTTTTGTACATAAAAAGGACTGCCTCCTAATGAGACAGCCCCTTTGCTTGGGATGATAAGGAGGAGCTTGCCGCGGGATCAGCGTTTATCGTCCGCCAGGGCGTCACGCTGGCGCACGGTAACGTACTTATCGTAGCAGGAGAAGGCGTCGTCCACCTTGGCCTTGTCAGGCGCTTTGGTGAAGAGGCTGATGACGGGCACGATGATCAGCCCGGCCAGCATGCAGAACGCGCCGGCGTTGATGGGGGACTGCAGCAGGCCCAGCTTCAGGCTGATCACGCCCAGGTTGGACAGCATATCCAGGGTCATAAAGACGCTGGAGAACAGGATATTGATCCAGCAGGCCGCCTTGCTGGCGCGCTTCCAGTACAGCCCGTAGAGGAAGGGGGCCAGGAACGCGCCGGCCATGGCGCCCCAGCTGACGCCCATGGCCTGGGCGATGAAGGCCACCGGGGAATTGACCTGAATGATGGCGATCACCGCCGATATGGCGATGAACACCACGATCAGCGCGCGCATGGTGAGCAGCTGCCTTTTCTCGTCCATGTTCTTGACGATATGGCCCTTGAGCAGGTCCAGCGTCATGGTGGAGGAGGAGGTCAGCACCAGGGAGGACAGGGTGGACATGGAGGCCGAAAGCACCAGGATGATCACCACGGCGATCAGGATCTCCGGCAGGTTGGACAACATGGCGGGGATGATGGAATCGTATACGATGGCGCCGCTGGCGCTGTACTGGATGGCCGGATCGCCGGTGAACAGCCGGCCGAAGCCGCCCAGGAAGTAGCAGCCGCCCGCCACGATCAGGGCAAATACGGTGGAGATGATGGTGCCCTTGTGAATATCGCCCTCGCTCTTGATGGCGTAGAATTTACCCACCATCTGGGGCAGACCCCAGGTGCCCAGGCTGGTCAGGATCACCACGCCCAGCAGGCTCAGGGGATCGGGGCCGAAGAAGGAATTGAAGATGCCGGGGGTGGCGGAGACCGTCTCATCGGAGACGGCGGCCAGGCCGTTCAGCGAGCTGATGAAGCCGCCGTTTTTGCTCAGCACCGCGGCGATGACAGCCACGATACCCACGATCATGATGATGCCCTGGATAAAATCGTTGATGGCGGTGGCCATATAGCCGCCGGCGATCACGTAGATGGCGGTCAGCACGGACATGGCCAGCACGCACCAGAAGTAGGGGATGCCGAAGGCCATTTCAAACAGACGGCTCAGGCCGTTGTACAGGCTGGCGGTGTAGGGGATCAGGAAGATAAAGATGACCACCGAGGCGACGATCTTGAGCGACTGGGAATCAAAGCGCTTGGCGAAGAACTCCGGCATGGTGGCGCTGGAAAGGTGCTGGGTCATGATGCGGGTGCGGCGTCCCAGCACGGCCCAGGCCAGCAGCGAGCCGATCACCGCGTTGCCCAGGCCCACCCAGGTGGAGGCGATGCCGAATTTCCAGCCGAACTGACCGGCGTAGCCCACAAAAATAACGGCGGAAAAATAGGAGGTGCCGTAGGCGAAGGCGGTCAGCCAGGGCCCCACGGCGCGGCCGCCCAGCACAAAGCCGTTTACATCGGTGGCATTGCGGCGGCAGTACAGACCGATGCCTACCATGCTCCCGAAGAAAATTACCAGCATCAGTACCTTGATCAGCATAGTTGTTTGCTCCTTTCGCAAAGCGATACTTTATTGCTTTACTGCGCTAAAGTATAATCCGACAAGGATGAATTGTCAAGCGGTTTTGAAGGAGAAACAACAAAAAGACAAATAAAAAAAGGCAGCCGCTTTGGCTGCCGGGGGCGGAGGCGTTATGGCTCCGCGCTTTGCATTCTTTGCAGGATGCCCGCCGCGCGCAGCGCGGGCACCAGCGCATGGTAGAAGATGGGCGCGGCGATGATGGCCGCGGCGGCGTTGATCATGGAGGCGGGTAAGCGGCTGACCATGCCGCCCCAGCCGTAGAAAATCAGGCTTTTGAGCATATACAGCGCCACATAGGAAAGCGCGCCGCATACGCAGGCCAGCACGGAGCGCAGGGAAAAAACGCGCTTGGTATCGGCCGAGCGCATCAGCATGCCGCACAGCCAGCCCATAATGAATTTGCTCACAAAGGTAATGATCACGTTCAGTACGTCATACCCGCCGCCGAAGGCGTCATACAGCGCGGAGCCCAGCCCGGCGGCCAGCCCGCCCGATACCGGGCCCAGCAGCATGCCGCTGAGCAGGCAGACGGCGTTGGCGAAATGCACCTTGGAGCCCAGCAGCGGGAAGCGGAACAGCGTGACCACATACACCATGGCGGCCATGATGCCGATAAAAAGAATCCTGAGCAGCTTGTTGTCCTCAGATCGCATGATTATCATCTCCTTTGCCCTTGACTGGGGAACGCGCTTAGTATATACTCAAATTGGACTTATGAAAAGCGCCAGAAAAGGAGAAAATAATAAGACCAGATGAACATGCAGAAGCCGGCTTATCTCCAGTTATATGAAACCCTGCGGCAGAAGATCATCGCAGGGGATTGGCCCGCGGGCACGCGGCTGCCCTCCCGGCGGCAGACCGCCCATGACCGCCAGGTCAGCGCGGTGACGGTGGATCACAGCTATGAGCTTTTGTGCCAGGAGGGGTATACGGAGGCGCGGCCCCGCAGCGGGTATTATGTGATCTACCGCAGCGGCGATGGTTTTGCCCATCCCGAAGCGGCCCCGGTTCGGCAGCCCCAATCCCATGCGCCGGTGGGGGACAGGCAGTCCTTTCCCTTCGGCGTGCTGGCCCGGGCCATGCGCCGGGTATTGACCGAATACGGAGAGGCAATCCTGGAAAAGACGCCCAACATGGGCTGCGAATACCTGCGGGGGGCCGTTTCCCGCTATCTGGCGCGCAACCGCGGCATTCGCGTACCGGCGGAGCAGATCGTGATCGGTTCCGGCGCGGAATATCTATATGGTTTGGTTGTGGAGATGCTGGGCCGGGAGCGGCGCTATGCCATCGAGAGCCCCTCCTATGCCAAGATCGAGCAGGTATACCGCGCCAAGGGCGTGGCCTGCGATCTGCTGCCCCTGGGACAGGATGGGATCCGCAGCGGCGCTTTGGCCGGGACGGAAGCAACGGTGCTGCACATCACGCCCTACCGCAGCTATCCCAGCGGCGTGACGGCCAGCGCCTCCAAGCGGCGGGAGTACCTGCGCTGGGCGGAAGCGGCGGGCCGCTACATCGTGGAGGATGATTTTGAATCGGAGTTCTCCCTGCTGCGCAAGCCGGAGGAGACCGTTTTTTCCCAGGCGGAGCGTCAGAATGTGATCTACCTCAATTCCTTTTCCCGCACCGTATCGCCCGCCGTCCGCGTGGGCTATATGGTGCTGCCGGCCCGCCTGATGCCCCTTTTCGCCGACCGCGTGGGCTTTTACTCCTGCACCGTTCCCACCTTTGAGCAATACGTCCTGGCCACGCTGATGGACAGCGGCGATTTTGAGCGCCACATCAACCGCATCCGCCGGGAAGAGAGGCGGAGGGGGCAGGGCGCGTGACGAATTTGACGGAGAAACGATGGAAGCCCTGCCGTGCGTTTTCCCGAAACCCTTGACAGGATGCGCTTGAAAGCTGCTGAAAAGGTTCAACAAAAATATTTTTTTGTTAAAACGACAAAAAACATCTTGACAATGGGCGACAGCGTGGTATGATAATTATGGTCAGATTGACCACTGAAATCCTGGGAGGTGAAGCCCATGCACCCATCCTTGAAGCAAAACCAGCTGTATATAACGGTGGATATCATGATTATGACAGTCCGGAAGGGCAAGCTGCTTTTGCTTTTATCCAAGCGGAAGGATCCGCCCTATGCGGATCATTGGGCGTTGCCGGGAAAGCTTGTGGAGCAGAATGAAACCGCAGAGGCGGCGGTAAGGAGGCTGCTGGAGGAGATGCTGCCCGGACCGGAGCCTTACATCGAACAGCTTTACACCTTTACCGGCGTGGACAGGGACCCCCGCGGGCGCGTGATTTCATTGACATATTTGGTGTGCGTTCCCTGGGCAAAACTGCAGCCGTTCCTGCCGTTCTCAACGTTTCATTGCTTCCATCTTACATCGGAAGAAGAGCGTCTCGGCCTGAAGGATGAAAACGGAGATATGCTGCAGGAGCAGTCGCTCGCCTTCGACCATGGGCACATCATCCGGACCGGCCTGACGCGGCTGCGGGGAAAAATCGATTATTCCGAAATCGGGTTCTCCTTCCTGGAAGATCCGCAGGCGTTTTCCCTGAGCGAGCTGCAGAATGTGTTTGAAGCGGTCATGGACAGCGCTTTGGACGCCAGCAATTTCCGGCGCTTTATCCGGACGCGGTATGAGAAAAGCGGCCGGATAAAGCTGATCGATAAGGAAGAAAAGCGGGGACGGGGCCGGCCGGCAAACCTGTACCGATTGTCGGATGAACAAAATGATTGCGTCAAAGGAGGAGCGGAAAATGAGTAATCAGCGGTTCCTGATCGTGGTGGACATGCAGAAGGATTTTATTGACGGCGCCTTGGGCACCCAGGAAGCCCAGGCCATGGTGGATGCCGCCGCGGCGCGTATCCGGGAATGCAAGGCCGCGGGATATACGCTGATCGCGACGCTGGATACCCACGGAGATGACTATCTTGAAACCCGCGAGGGGAAAAACCTGCCGGTGCCGCATTGCGTGCGGGGCACGGCGGGCTGGCAGCTGGATCCCAGGATCCGGGAAGCGCTGGGCGACGCGCTGCTGGTGGAAAAGCCCACCTTCGGCAGCGTGCGGCTGCCGGAAATCGTGCGGGATATGTGCGGCGGGGAAGCTCCTGCGCGCATCGAGCTGATCGGGCTGTGCACCGATATCTGCGTGGTATCCAACGCGCCGCTGCTGAAGGCCGCTTTCCCTGAAACGGATTTTTCGGTCTGCCAGGATTGCTGCGCCGGGGTGACGCGCCGGAAGCATGAGGCTGCGCTGGAGACCATGCGGAGCTGCCAGATACGGGTTGAATAAAGGGGAACAGCTATGCCGGATATCGTCAATTATCAGGTGTATAATGACCGGATGCGGCGCTCCATGTGGGATAAGGCGTTCTTTATGGATAAGGTGGCAGGGGCGGAAGTGATCATCGATTATGGCTGCGCGGATGGTTCACTGGTGCGCTTCCTCAGCGCGCTGTTCCCTTCCATGCGCTTTATCGGCTTCGATATTGATCCGGCCATGGTGGAGGCAGCCAACGCGAATCGGGGGAAAAACACGTTTTTCTTCAGCACGATGGGGGAAGTCCGGGATCAGCTGAAGCGGATGCAGGTTCGGGGAAGCCAATGCGCGGTCATTTTTTCCTCCGTATTTCATGAGGTGTTCCATTACGGATACGACCTCTCCAAAATCCGGGATTTTCTTTCCGCAATCTCTCCCCAATACCTTGTGGTGCGCGATATGCTGTACGATAGCGCGGATGACAACGCGATCCTATCAAAAGAGGCGGAGCGGCGCGTCAGAGAAAAGGTGGCTGCGGGCCAGATCCAATCGTTTGAAGAACAGTACGGAAGCATCCGTGCGCAGCGGAACCTGATCCATTTTCTGCTCAAATACCAGTATACCGAAAACTGGGACAGGGAATGCGCGGAAAACTACTTTTCCTGCACGCTGGAGAAGCTTCTCCGGGTGCTGGATCCCGCCGGACAGTACCGCCGCATCCTGTTCCATCAGTACGTGCTTCCGTGGTTTCGGCACACGGTGGAAACGGAGTTCAATATCGATTTGGGCGAAGGCTTTACCACGCATTTTTCCATGATCCTGTCCAAAGCGCCCGAGAACAAAATGATTCCCATCCAGGAAGGAGATGCAATTGATGAAGCTTCAATTCAACGCTGAAGAGGCCCGTGACCGCCTGATAAAAGGAATAAGGGAGCTGGCGGAAAGGCAGAACTTTCAAAAAGTGGTGATTGGCATATCCGGCGGCAAGGATTCCACCGTTACCGCGGCGCTTTGCGCCCGCGCGCTGGGGAGTGAAAACGTGTACGGCGTCATGCTGCCGGATGGAACGCAAAAGGATCTGAACGACAGCCGGCGCGTTTGCGAGGCGCTGGGCATTCAAAGACGGATCATCAATATCGGCGCGATCCATAACGCGCTGCGGGAAGCGACGGATCAGCGCGCGGCTACGGCGGGCGATGGTGAGTTCGTCATCCCCTTCAGCGCTACAAGCGATATCAATGTGCCTCCCCGCCTGCGCATGACCACGCTGCGGTATATTGCCCAGGCGCTGAACGCGCGGCTGGTGGGCACGGGCAATCTGAGCGAGATCACCGTTGGATACTGCACAAAGGATGGCGATACATCCTGCGATTTTTCCGCCTTGGGCGCATTGACCAGCCTGGAAGTGGTGCAAATCGGCCTGACGATGCCGGAAATCCCGAGAGAGCTGGTGGAAAAGACGCCTGCCGACGGGCTCACCGGCAAAAGCGATGAGGAAAACCTGGGCGTCAGCTACCGGGATATTCATCAGTACATCCGGCAGGGCTCCTGCGGAAACGCGGAGACGGATGGGATCATCCGGAGGAAGGAGGCGGCCAACAGGCATAAACGCAGCATGCCGCTGGTGCTGAATCCGTTTGATCAGGAAGGAAATGAAAGTGACTGAGGACCTGGCTTTTTTCGGGGCATTTAATCCCCCAACCGTCGCGCATCTGCGCCTGGCGCGCTTCGCGCTGGATGAAACCGGGAAAAAAAGAGTGATCTTTGTGCCTTCCAAAGCCGCTTATATCCGCTATGCGCAGGGAAAGGATTTTGCGTATGATGACGCAAGGCGGCTGGCGATGCTGCAAAAGGCGGCGGAAAGCCGGTCCTGGATGGCGGTAACGGATTGGGAGCTTCGCCAGGACCATCAGCCCCGCACGTATGAAACGCTGTGCCAGCTGCGCGCGATGGGCTATCATCCCGCGCTGCTCATGGGCTCGGATAAGCTGCCGGAGCTGGAACGGGGATGGCTGCACGTGGATGAAATCGCCCGGGAATTCGGCATCGTATGCCTGACCCGGGGAAAGGATGCATGCGGCCGGATGATCCGGGAGGATCCGTATCTGCGCGCCCTCTCGCCCTTCATCCGTGTTTTGGAAACGCCCCCCGATACGCGGGATGTTTCCTCCACCCAGGCGCGGCAGATTGTGCGTGAAATCCAGCGGCTGCAGGCCGCGCTGCAAAGCCTGACGCCGCCGGAGATTGCGCCGCTGCTGGATATATAAAAAAGAGGATCAACGGGGCATGCTGTCCCGGACGCTGATTGCAATGCGTATGCCGAAAAAACAGGAGGGAAAACCATGAAGCTGCAGCCCATCGTCGTTTCTTTGCTGGATACCGATTTATACAAGTTCAATATGGACCAGGTGATTTTCCACAAGCATACCGATCTGTGCGGCGAATATTATTTCCGCTGCAGGAATCAGGGCGTGGTGTTTACCCGGGATATGTTTGATGAGATCAACGCACAGATCGATCACCTGTGCACGCTGACCTTCACGGAGGAGGAGTTGGATTACCTGCGTTCCATCCGGTTCATCAAAAAAGACTATGTGGAATTCCTTCGGCTGTGGCATCCCATCCGGGATTATGTGGAAACCTCCCTGTCGGAGGATGGACAGCTGAATATCGTTGTGCGCGGCCCGCTGTTTTCCGCGATGCAGTTTGAAATCTACCTGCTGGAGATCGTAAACGAAGTGTATTTCCGCATGCGGTATGATTACGATACCCTTTTGGCTTCCGCTCAGGAGCGGCTGGATAAAAAGATCCGGGCCTTCCAAAACGGGGAATATACCTTTCCCTTTGCCGAGTTTGGCTGCCGCAGGCGGCTTTCCCGGGAATGGGAGGATGTGGTGGTGCGCCGCTTGGCCACGGAAACCGGGAACTGCGTGGGCACCTCCAATGTATATCTGGCCATGAAGTATCATCTGACGCCCATCGGCACCTATGCCCACGAATTTGTACAAATGTATCAGGGCATCGATTCCATCCCCCTGGCTTACACCAACCATTACGCCCTGGAGGATTGGTATAACGAATACAAGGGCGATAACGGCACCGCGCTGACGGATACCGTCACCACCGATCTGTTCCTGCTCGATTTTAACCGGGCCATGGTGAACAACTTCACCGGCGTGCGCCATGACAGCGGTGATCCCTATGCCTGGGGCGATAAAATGATTGAGCATTACCGCAAGTATGGGGTGGATCCGAAAACAAAGCTGCTGCTGTTCAGCGACAGCCTGGATTTTGATAAGGCCCAGGCGCTGTATGACTATTTTAAGGATCGGGCGAAGGTCTCCTTTGGCATCGGTACCTTCTGCTCCAACGATACCTGCGAAAACGCGCTGAATATCGTGATCAAGCTGCAGTATGTCAATGGACGGGCGGTGGCCAAGCTGTCCGATGCCCCGGGCAAAGCCATGTGCCGGGATGCGGAGTACCTAGAGTATCTGAAGCGCTCCGTCGCGTTCCGGCTGCAAAGGGAAAAATGAGCGGCGCGCAGGACGCTGCGGGGATCAAGCGCATCTTCGATCAATGACGGACTGATCCCTTGTATTTTTAATAAATAGTATACAAAGGCCTTCCCTCTCCGCACAGGAAAGAGAAGGCCTTCGTTTTTCCATTTGTCAATCCGGGTAAGCTTCCCCGATCTTCTTCATCACCGCCGCTTCCTCGGGCACGCTGGTGATGCCGCCGTGCTTCTGGGTGGAGAGGCTGGCGGCCGTGCAGGCGAAGCGCACGATTTGGGTCAGCTCCTGGGCCGACAGATCGGCGGGGGCTTTTTTGTATTGCAGCAGGCGGCTCATGGCGCTGCCGCCAAAGATATCGCCCGCGCCGGTGGTATCAATTACCTGAATGCCGGAGGGGCTCTGCACCGTTATATGGTGGGAAGCGGTGGCGGCGTGGCAGCCCTTGGGCCCCAGGGTGGCGTATACCAGGGAAACGCCGTATTCGCTTAGCAGCTTCTGTGCGCCGTCCTCGGGGGAGAGGCCCCACAGAAAGTCGATCTCCTCATCGCTGATCTTGACGATATCGGCCTGGCGCAGGCTCCATTCCATGGCGGCCCTGGCGTCGGCCTCGCTTTTCCACAGCGGCTTGCGCAGGTTGGGATCCAGGCTGATCAGCAGGCCGTGGGCTTTGGCCATCTGGATGGCCCGGCGGGTGGCGGAGGCGGCGGGCTCATCGGTCAGCGACAGCGTGCCGAAATGGAATACCCGGGCGTCAGCGATTAGGCTTTCATCGATCTCCTCCGGCAGCAGGCAGGTATCCGCCCCGGGCTTGCGGGCGAAGCTGAAATCCCGGTTGCCGCTCTTGTCCAGAGAGACGAAGGCCAGGGTGGTGAACTGCCGGGGATCCATCCGCACGCCCCGGGTCTCGATGCCCGCGCCCTTCAGCGTGCCGAGCAGCAGTCGGCCAAACATATCCTCGCCCACCTTGCCGATCATGGCGGTGGAGCAGCCGTATTTGTTCAGTGCCGCCAGAAAATTCCCCGGCGCGCCGCCCGGATTGGCGGCAAGGGTGGGATATCCGGCTTCATTTACGGATTGGGGCGCAAAATCGATCAGCAGTTCACCCAGGGCAACGACATCATACATGGCGATTCACTCCTTTATTATTCTTTGGTGGTGCCGCCGAAGGCATATTTTACCGGCAGGCAGATCAGGGAGGGCATGGTGGACAAATGCTTGGACAGCACGGTGCTGACGCAGGTTTCGGCGATCTCCTGCACCGGCTGCACGATGGTGGATACGGCGTATTCCAGAACGCCGAACATCTGGATGCCGTCAAAGCCGATCACCTGCACATCCTCCGGCACGCGGACACCCATGCCGCGCAGCACCCGGATGATCTGCCAGGCCAGCATATCGGTGCCGATGAACAGGCCGTCGAAGGCCAGCCTGCCGTTCTGCATGTGATCGCAGAGGAAGCGCTCAAACTCGCTGAAGGGCTGGCTGTCCTCCAGCGCCATCACCTCGAAGGGCAGCCCCAGCTCCACGCAGGCGGCCACAAAGCCGTCCTTGCGCTTGCTGGGCTCGTTGGTCAGCGTGGAGCCGATGCGCATGAAGGCCACGTTTTTGCAGCCCAGCTCCGCCAGCTTCTGCCCGGCCATCCAGCCGCCGCCAAAGTTATCCGCGGCGATGCAGGGCACCGATACGGAGAAGAAGCGGTCGATGGTCACAAAGGGGATATCCTCCGGGATCGTCAGGTCGGGGTTGTAGGTCAGGGCGATGATGCCATCCACCCGGTTCTGCTGGGCCATCTGGATAAACTCGCTTTCCCGGCTGCGGTCGTATTCCGTAAAGCAAAGCATCATCTTATAATTGCGCTTTTCCAGCGCAAGGTTGATGTGGTGCACCAGCAGGGCGAAGTAGGGGTTGATGGTGTTGGGGATGATCAGCGCGATGGTGTTGGTGCGGTCTGTTCGCAGGGCGCGGCCGCTGGTGTTGTACTGATATCCCAGGCGCTGGATGGCGGCCTCCACCTTTGACCGGAACTCCTCGCCTACCTGCTGGCCGTTGACCACCCGGGATACCGTGCCCAGGGCCACGCCGGCCTCCCGGGCCACATCGGCCATGGTTGGCGCGGATTTTTCTTTTGCCAAGGCGATCCCCTCTTTCTTTGCTTTTTTCATGAAATAATGATACCATTTTCATGAAAACAGGTCAAGGGGAAAATGCAAAATAATCTGCAAAAAATATATAGAAATGTTATAAAAAACCTATTGACAAATGAAACGTGCTGTGATATCTTAAAGCTGAAATTCATGAAACGTTTCATGATCATATGTTCGTACCGACCAAAGACAGGAGGAATGCTTATGAAGTCGGCAGCCGTTCCCCGGACCGTCCACCGTAAAGGCCTGGGGAAACGCATCCTGGACAACTGGCAGCTGTACGCGCTGCTGCTGATCCCGGTTGTGATCACCATCGTGTACAAGTATGGCCCCATGTACGGCATCCAGATCGCCTTCCGCAACTATAACCCCGGCCTGGGCATCACCGGAAGCCCCTGGGCGGGCTGGAAGTGGTTTGAGCGCTTCTTCCGGGCGCCAAACTTCGATCGCATGCTGTGGAACACCATCAAGCTGAGCCTGTACGGCCTGCTGTGGGGCTTCCCGGTGCCCATCATCCTGAGCCTGGCGCTGAACCAGCTGCGGTTCAAGAGATTAAAGCGCACCGTGCAGACCGTTATCTACGCGCCGCACTTCATCTCCACCATGGTTATCTGCGGTATGCTGCGCATCTTCCTGAGCCCCTCCGGCGGCCTGATCAACCTGATCGCCGGCACCAAGATCGACTTTCTCACCGAGGCCGGTGCCTTCCGCACCATCTACGTGGCCAGCGGCATCTGGCAGGAAGCGGGCTGGGGCACCATCATCTACCTGGCCACCCTGTCCAGCATCGATACCTCCCTGTACGAGGCCGCCAAGGTGGACGGCGCCAGCGTATTCCAGCGCATCCTGCACATCGATATCCCCTGCCTGCTGCCCATGATCATCCTGCAGCTGATCATGAGCGCCTCCGGCATCATGAACGTCGGCTTTGAGAAGGCCTACCTGCTCCAGACCGACCTGAACCGCGCCACCAGCGATATCATCGCCATTTACGTTTACGAGCAGGGCATCGTCAGCGCCCGGTATGAGCTGGGTACCGCCGTGGGCCTGTTCAACACGGCCATCAACATCGTGCTGCTGCTGATCGTAAACCGGATCGCCAAGAAGTTTGGCGATGTCAGCTTCGTGTAAGAGGGGAGGGGAAAAGATATGTCTGTTCTTTCCAGAAGAAAGCAGGGCGAACTGGGCGGCCTGAGCGACCGTACCAGCGATATCATCCTGATCGTTTTCTCTTTGCTCATCCTGCTGATCGTGGCCTATCCGCTCTATTACGTGCTGGTCGCCTCCTTCTCCGATCCCTATGATGTGTACGCCGGCAAAACCTTCTTCCTGCCCAGCAAGGCCACGCTGGAGGGCTACAAGGCGGTATTCGCCGAGCCCAACATCGTGCGCGGCTATGGCAACAGCATCCTGTACACCGTGGTCGGCACCCTCTACTCTGTGGCGCTGATCTATCTGGTAGCCTATCCGCTGTCCGTGCCCGAGCTGCCCTTCAAAAAGGTCATCAGCATCTTCTTCATCATCACCATGTACTTTGGCGGCGGATTGATCCCCACCTACCTGATCGTGCAGAAAACCGGCATCATGCAGTCCATCTGGGCCATGTTCCTGCCCGGCGGCGTGGCGGTCAGCAACGCCATCATTGCCCGCAACTACTTTGAAAACAGCATCCCCGGATCGCTGAAGGAAGCGGCGAGCATCGACGGCGCCAACCATTTCCGCATCTTCTTCTCCATGATCATCCCGCTGTCCCTGCCGATCCTGTCCGTTATGGTGATCTTCTCCATGGTGGCCTACTGGAACGACTGGTTCACCGCCCTGATCTACATGACCAACGAGCAGGCGCCCCTGCCCCTGGTGCTGCGCAACATCCTGATCAAGTCCTCGGCCTCCGCCAACCAGGCCAGCATGATCTCCGGCGGCTACGCGGAGCTGAACAAGATGACCGAGATGATCAAGTTCGCCTCCATCATCGTGGCGGCCGCCCCCATGCTGATCGCCTATCCCTTCGTGCAGAAGTACTTTGAGAAGGGCCTGATGGCCGGCGCAGTGAAGGGGTAAAAATTCATTTTCCTCCTGTGGAGGAAATAAAATGAATTTTTACAGAGCGCACACAGAGCAAGGGCCCATGAAGGGCCGTTTGCGACAATGTGCGCGACCGGACAGCAATTCTTCGTTCCCAAGCGCTGATTGGCGCATAAACACTTATCAACTTATAAAAGGAGGATCCCCATGAAAAAGGTCGTATCTCTGGTTCTGGCTGTCATCATGCTGATGAGCCTGGCCTCCTTCGCTTCCGCGGAGCAGACCGAATTCAACGTACTGAGCGGCATCTCCGCCCTGTCCGGCGGCTATGAAAACAACGAGGTGCTGCTGGCCATGCAGGAGCAGGCCGGCGTGAAGATCAACTGGGACACCTGGTCTGACAGCCTGAACGAGGTTGTGGGCACCCGCATCAGCGGCAACGCCGCCAGCAAGACCCCCATCGACGCCTTCCAGGCCGTGGGCTTCAGCAACTTTGATCTGATGCGCTATGGCGCTGCCGGCACCTTCATCGATCTGACCCCCTACATCACCCCCGAAGTGATGCCGCACCTGGCCGCTATCCTGGAGGAGCATCCCGAGATCCGCGCCGCCATCACCATGAGCGACGGCTGCATCTACGGCCTGCCCGCCGGTGAGCAGATGGGTACCGCCGGTATCGGCCGCGAAAAGGATTACTCCATCTTCTCCGTGCCCCAGTTTGCCATGATCAACAAGGTGTGGCTGGATGACCTGGGACTGGCCATGCCCACCACCCTGGACGAGCTGCATGACGTGCTGGTCGCCTTCCAGCAGAACGATATGTCCGCCAAGATCTATGGCAACGAGGCGGGCTCCACCATCCCCATGAGCACTGGCTTTGACGAGTGGTGCTGGGGCCAGAACGTGTTCTATGCCGGCTTCGGCTTCACCAACTGGACCAACGACGTCTGCATGGACCTGACCGTGAACAACGAGGGCGTTGTGAACTTCGTTTCCGATGACGACAACTATCGCGCCGCCGTGACCTACTTCCATGATTGGTATGCCGATGGCCTGATGGATCTGGAGATGTTCAGCCAGGATACCAACCAGCTGATCGCCAAGTGCACTGCCGGCCGCGTGGGCGTTACCACCTGGTGGGAAATCAACGAGATCATGGGACCCCATGCCGCTGATTATGTGTACCTGCCCATCCTGAATGGCCCCGACGGCACCAGCAACGTGACCCTGCGCACCGGCGGCGCCATCAATGCCGGCCAGCTCTCCATCACCGCCCAGTGCAAGGACCCCGCCAAGCTGCTCGGCTTCTATGATCTGTGGTACATCGGCGAGAACGTGATGCAGCTGCAGTATGGCCCCATCGGCGTGTTCTTCACCGAGAAGAACGATAAGGGCCAGTGGCAGTCCATCACCGATGAGGAAGCCCGCGCCAAGTTCAACAAGTCTTCCGGCGAGCTCAAGAGCCAGAGCGAGGTTGCCGGTCCCAAGCTGATTCTCTCCCAGTATTACAACGACGTTTGGGAAATGGAAGCCCGCGCCCAGGAGCGCCTGGCCGATATCTATGATTACTGGTTCACCTTCGTGAAGGACTTCTCCTTCTATCCCCAGGATTGCGTGTTCACCGAGGCCGAGCTGGACGATATCGACTTCTACCGCGCCGATTTTGAGAGCGCCGTCCGCGAGCAGGAAGCCCTGTGGATCAAGAACGGCGGCCCCACCGACGCCGAATGGGAAGCCTATAAGGCCACCCTGGAGCGCTGCGGCATGAGCACCCTGCTGGAGATCTACCAGACCGTGTACGATCGTTACATGGCTGCAAAGTAATTCACCCCCATTCCCTTTTGCCGGGAGCCGGTTCACCGGCTCCCGGCTTTATCGGTATATAATACGGCTTGTCAAAGGACGGCCGATGGCTTATAATTATTTTTTATAATGCCCTTTCAATTATCTGCTGCGGAGGAGCCTATGAGCAAGACCACCCTGCCCCTGGACCGCGCCCGGGATTTTGAGCGCGAGCAATCCATCCTGATCCCGGCCGGGGATCGCCCGCTTTTCCATTTGACGCCGCTTGTTGGATGGATGAACGATCCCAACGGTTTTTGCTGGTATAACGGGCAATATCACCTGTTTTACCAGTATCATCCCTATTCCCGGAGCTGGGGCCCCATGCACTGGGGGCACGCGGTCAGCCGCGATCTGCTGCATTGGACCTATATGCCCTGCGCCCTGGCGCCCGATACGGCGGCGGATGCTGGCGGCTGCTTTTCCGGCAGCGCGGTGCCCATGCCCGATGGGCGGCTGATGCTGGTGTATACCGGCGTGCAGCCTGCCAGCACGGTGGGCCGGGAGACCCAGGCACAATGCGTGGCCATCGGCGACGGGGCGGATTTTGAAAAGGCCGCCGGCAATCCGGTGATCGATCCGGCCTCTCTGCCGGCGGGATACAGCGCCTGCGATTTCCGCGATCCCAAGGCCTGGCTGGAGGATGACGGCAGCTATTATCTGGTGGCGGGCAACCGCCAGGCCCAGCGCCAGGGGGCCATTCTGCTGTTCCGCAGCGATGATGGGCTGAAGTGGGAATTCCTGCTGGAGATCGACAGCAGCCGGGAGGAATACGGCCGCATGTGGGAGTGCCCCGATTTCTTCCCCCTGGAGGGGCGGCAGGTGCTCCTGGTCAGCCCCCAGGAGATGCACGCCCGGGAGGAATTCCACGCGGGCTACGGCACGGTGGCGCTGCTGGGCGATTATGACCGAAAGACCCATGCCTTTACCCGGGAGCAGGTGCAGCCGGTGGATCACGGGCTCAATTTCTATGCGCCCCAGACCACGCGGGCCCCGGACGGCCGCCGCATTATGATCGGCTGGATGGATAACTGGGAGACCTGCAAGGAAGCGCCCCGCCGCCATCCCTGGTACGCCCAGATGAGCACGCCGCGGGAGCTGCGCATGGAAAAAGGCCGCCTGATGCAGCGGCCCGTGCGGGAATTCGAAAGCCTGTGGCAGGATACCGTCCGCCACGAGCGCGTAACGGTGCAGGAGGAGACCAGGCTGCCCGGCGTGCAGGGACGGCTGCTGGATATGACCGTGACCCTGTATCCGGAGGGCTCCGGCTGCCGCCGTTTCAGCCTGCGCCTGGCCCGGGATGAGAGGCATTTTATCCTGGTGCGCTGCGATCTGGCCCGGGGAGAGCTGGTATTCGACCGCAGCCGCGGCGGCTCCCTGCGGGATATCGCCCATACCCGCCATGTCCCGGCGGAGGTGCAGGATGGCAAGCTTACCCTGCGCCTGCTGCTGGACAAGGAGAGCGTGGAGCTGTTCATCAACGATGGCGAGCGGGTGGTCACCTCCCTGATCCCCACCCCGCTGACCGCCGATGGGATCACCTTTGCCGCCGACGCCCCGCTGCAGCTGGATGTGGAGGCGCATCATTTGGGGTAAAACGGTATAGATCGGCAAATTGGGATTTGGCGGGGGAGGGGGACGAACGGGAGCGTTCCTTCTTGGAGCCCAAGAAGGAACCGAAGAAGGCTGCGTTTGTCGCCGTAAATGTTGCTGGATTTTCCGCCAACAGACTTTAACGCTTGCAGCCGTTCCCGGACAAGGCCAGCTTCGCTGGCCGCGCGGTGCACTTCGCGCACCGCTGAACACAGGAAAAATCCCGCAAAACCGAGCAAGCTTGGTTTTGCGGGATTTTTCCTGTGTTCTGGTTGTCCGGGAACTCGCTTGGCGAC
>CADAHU010000028.1 GCA_902787835.1 uncultured Eubacteriales bacterium | reverse complement strand
GCGAGGGTGACCCGCTGGAGATTTATACCGATCGGGATGGAGAGGTTATTTTGAAGAAGTATTCTCCCATTGGGGAGATGTCGTCCTTCGCCAAGGATTATACGGAGTCCATTTTCCGCTCCCTGGGGCATATTGCCTGCATTGTGGATCGGGATCAGGTGATCGCCGCCAGCGGCGTCAATAAAAAAGAGCTGTGGGATAAACCCATCAGCCATGATTTGGAGCAGGCCATCGCCAGCCGGCAGACGCAGACCTTTAACCGCCTGATGGGCGGCAAGGCCATGTCGGTGACCAACGAGGACGATAACAGCGGCTATACCGCCCAGGTGGTATCGCCCATCATCGCCGACGGCGAGGCCATCGGCGCGGTGCTGCTGCTCAGCCGCGAGCAGGGCGCCAGAATGGGAGATACCGAGATCAAGGTGGCCGAGACCACCGCGGGCATCGTGGGCAGACAGATGGAACAGTGAATGCGCGGCATGCCGGATGGGAAAAGCCATCCGGTTTTTTTATGCGCCGCAGTGGGCGCGGATCGCCGCATAGGCGAAGGCGCCGGTGCCCTCCCCGCCGCAGGTGTCGATGTTCTTTGTAAAATCGCCGCCGGCCGCATACATCTGGCCCAGACTCAGCAGGATGGCGTCGGTGCAGGTGTACATGTGCTCCGTGATGTAGCCCTGCAGCTTTTTGACCAGCGACTGGGCCTCCTCGCCCGCAGGATCGCCTGCGCGGATCGCGCCGAATTCGGCAAAAATGGCCATCATTCCCTCGGTCAGCGCCTTCTCCTGCCCGGGCGTCCTTCCGGCGGATTTCCCTTCATATTCCCGGTAGGCGTCGGTATGGCCCCAGGAAGCCTTGGCCTGGGCGGCGTATTTCTCCATTTTGCTGGTATCGAATGCTTTGAAATCCATGTGTTTTCCTCCTTTATTCTTTATCTCCCGGGCCAGGCGGATCAGGTTATCAATGTGCTCCCTGCGCATTTTCAGCAGGGCGATCTGCTGCTCCAGCGCCTTGCCGGGATCAAAATCAGGGCGATCCAGGATCTGCCGGATCTCCTTCAGCGGAAATTCCAGCGACCGGAAAAGCAGGATCTGCTGGAGCTTTTCCAGCGCTCCGTCATCATAAAGGCGATAGCCTGCCTCCGACCGGGCGCTGGGGGAAAGCAGGCCGATCTGATCATAGTATTGCAGCGTGCGGATGCTGATGCCGGTTAGTCGGCTGACCTCGTGCACGGTTTTCATGGCCGCATCCCTCCTTTCGCATCCAGTATAAGGGATCACGTTACGTCAGGGTCAACCCCTTTCAATAAAAAAACCGGAAGATTTTCTCTTCCGGTTAAAATTGCTGCCTTGCGGGCGGGGCGCTTACTGCGCAGTTGGCGTTGATGGCGATGCGCCGCGCCTCCTTGCGGGGTTCGGGCTGGGTCTTGGGCAGGGTCACGTACAGGATGCCGTTCTTGTGGCTGGCCACGATGTGCTCCTGATCGATGCCCTCCAGGCTGAAGGAACGGGTCACATGGCCCCAGCGGCGCTCGGTGTAGCAGTTGCGCTCGTCCTTGTGCTCCGCGTTCAGATCGGCGCTGATGGTCAGGGTATCGTTTTCCACGCTCAGCTCGATATCCTTTTCATCCACGCCGGGCAGCTCGGCTTCCATCAGGTAGCTGTTGTCGTTCTCCCGGATATCTACCCGGAAGCCGGCGTTGCTGCCCATCCAGTCGCTCATATCAAAGAAGGAACGGAAAAAGCGGTCGTCAAACAGGGAAGGCATCATATCGCGGCCATGGGAAAGATTGTGGTGGGAGCGGAAAGGAATCATCGTATACATACATCATACCTCCTTAAACAGGTCAAAATTGTTTGCTTGTGTGCTCTCGGGATCATTTTCCCCTGAACACGGTTAGATTATACAATAAAGGTCAAAGAAAGACAAACTATAAAAAGTCAAAGAAAGTCAAATTTGCGTGACCTGGGAAAATTAAGTGGAACAATGCGGCGTTATTCAAAGAAATTCAGGATTATTCTTTGAAAAACGCATGTTTTCTTTTTTCGTGAAGAAAATAATTTACATTTGATTTCGCGCCCGGAAGGGGGAAGGAAACCGCTGCGGGCTTGACGGAATAACGGCTTTCCGGTATGATTAAAAGGGAAGAAAGGCTTCGTTATATAGAATGAAACAAGCGGAGCCCACAGAATCAACGCGCAAGGGAGGGATGAACATGCGGTTTATGCGTTTTGCGGCGTTCCTGCTGGCATGCGCCCTTTTGCTTCCGGTTGGGGCGGCGGCCAGCATTCAAATGCCCCTGCCTCACGGAAATCTGCAGGGGATGATCGGCCCGGTGGAGAGCCCGGCGGCGGAGTTCCTGTTTTCGGATCATGGGGATGGCACCTGCTCCGTGGCGGCGTATATCGGGGGCGGCGAGCGGGTCGTCATACCGGCGCGCAGCGTGGATGGATGCGCGGTGACGGTGATCGACTCCATGGCGTTTTACCAAAACCCCAGGCTGAAAAGCGTATACGTGCCTTCCGGCGTGACGGCCATCGGCTGGAGCGCCTTTGCCGGCTGCGGCGCGCTGGAGGAGGTTTACCTGCCGGATACGCTGATGGAATTGCAGGATTTTTCCTTTGCGGATTGCGTTTGTCTGGCGGCCGTTGCGCTGCCGGACGGGCTGGAGCGGATCGGCGGCTATGCCTTTTCCGGCTGCGCCGCATTGGCGAATATCACGCTGCCCGCCTCCCTTAAAAACATCGGGGATCATGCCTTTGCCCATTGCGCCGCGCTGACGGCCCTGAACCTGCCGGAGGGGCTGATCAAAATTGGCGAAAGCGCCTTTTCCGGCTGCGCTGCGCTGAAAAACGTATCGCTTCCCGCCAGCCTGACCGGCCTGGGAGAAGGCGCGTTTACCGAATGCGCCAGCCTTGAGGAGATCGCGCTGCCCGAGGGGATCACCGAGATCAAGGAAGCGGTGTTTTCCTATTGCAGCGCGCTGACCACCGTTCGTTTCCCGGAGAGCCTGACCGCCATCCGCGGCAGCGCCTTTGGCGAATGCAGATCGCTGACCAGCCTGACCCTGCCCGACGGGATCACCGCCGTCAGCGATTGGACCTATGCCGGCTGCGCGGTGCTGGAGCACATCTGGCTGCCGGAGGGCGTGACCCGCATCGGGGAAAACGCTTTCCGCAGCTGCGTGGCGCTGCGGGCCATCCATATCCCGGCCAGCGTGACCAAAATAAACCGCGAGGCCTTTGAGGCCTGCGGGGATTTTACGATCTACGGGGCGGCCGGCAGCTATGCCGAGACCTTTGCCCGGCACAATGAAATCCCGTTTTCCGCGGAGCCCTGGCCCTATGGGGCGGACGACTGATATTCTCTTGTTTCTGCCCGGGCGTTTGTGGTATAATAAAGCGATCAAATTGGAAAAATACGGGAGGGGACAAGTTGGTCGTTATATTTGATCCCGAGGGCGTGCTGACCGATACGGCCGGCTGCAGCTTTGCGGCTTGGCGGGAGATGGCCCGGGAGCAGGGCATCACCTATGACGAAACGATGGCCGGCCAGCTGGCGGGAATGAACGCAACGGAGCGGCTGCTTGGCATATTGAGCCACGCGCGGCGAACCTATACGGCGGCGGAGCGGCTGGCGCTTTTGACCAGGCAGTCCGATCTGATGGACGATCTGCTGGATCGCCTGGGCGAGGGGATCCAGCGCCCCGGCGCGGAGACGCTGATTAAGACGCTGAAGAACGCGGGCGTCCATCTGGGCGCTGTGATGAGCGACGGACTGCCGGGGCGTGTGCTGGGACGGTTGGCTTTGGGCAGATGGTTTGACGTGATGTCCCGTCAGGAGGATATTCTTTCCCAGCTGTCCGATGTGCAGCTGCGCCTGCATGCCGCGCCCGATCAATGCCTGCTGGTGACCGCCTTTCCCGGCAGCGCCAAGGCCGCCCGCAGCCTGGGGATGCAGGCGCTGCTGTGCGGCCGCGGGGATGATCTGACGGCGCTGGGGCGTCAGCTGGATGCGATTTTGACCGATTTTACAGAATAAGTTTAGGAGGAAATTCATGCTGGACAAACGAATTGCGCAGGATGTGATCGATTGCGCCCTTTCCACCGGCGGCGATTTTGCCGAGATCTTCTATGAGGATCGCCTGAACAATGGCGTATCCATGCTTTCCGGCAAGGTGGAAAGCGTAAACAGCACCCGCCTGCACGGCGCGGGCGTGCGCGTATACCTGGGCTTCCAGGGCGTGTATGTGTATACCAACGATACCAGCCGGGAGGGTCTGCTGGCCTGCGCCCGCCGCGCTGCCAGCGCGCTCCGGTCCGATGCGCGCATCCACGGCAAACCCCTGGCGGCCTTTGATTATGTGGATAACAACCCCTATGCCATCCTGCCTTCCCAGGTAAAGGCTGCCCGCAAGATCGAAAAAATGCGCGCAGCCCAGGCCGTTATGGCGGATTATCCGGAGATCGTACAGAGCAGCGTGCGCTATAACGACAGCGAGCAGCGGGTCTGGATTGCCAACAGCGACGGCCTGTATACCACCGATACCCGCGTATATACCCGCATGTACATCACCGCTATCGCCAGCAACGGAACGGAAAACCAGACCGGCTCCGAGGGCCCCGGCGCGCTGCAGGGCTTTGAGATCTTTGATCAGCGCATCGATCCCGCGGCCTATGCCAAAAAGGCGGCGGAGCGGGCGGTGACCATGCTGCATGCCCCGGTGTGCCCGGCGGGCGCAATGCCGGTATGCATCGATAACGGCTTTGGCGGCGTGATCTTCCACGAGGCCTGCGGCCACAGCCTGGAGGCCACCAGCGTGGCCATCGGCGCCAGCGAGTTCAGCGGCAAGCTGGGCCAGCAGATCGCCGCGCCCTGCGTTACCGCCCTGGACGACGGCACCATCCCCAACGAGTGGGGCAGCGAGAACGTGGATGACGAGGGCACGCCCACCACAAAGCTGGTGCTGATCGAAAACGGCATCCTCAAAAACTATATGATCGACCGGCTCAACAGCCGCCGCATGCAGATGCCCGTCACCGGCAGCGCCCGCAGGCAGGATTACTCCTACGCGCCCACCAGCCGCATGCGCAATACCTATATCGCCGCGGGTAACGATGACGAAGCCGAGATGATCGCCACCATGGGCGACGGCCTGTACGCCAAATCCATGGGCGGCGGCTCGGTGAACCCGGCCACCGGCGAATTCAACTTTGCCGTTCAGGAGGCCTATATCGTAAAGGATGGCAAGATCGATCATCCCGTGCGCGGCGCCTCGCTGATCGGCCGGGGCAGCGAGCTGCTGACCCGCATCGACCGCGTGGGCAAAAACATGCAAATGGCCCAGGGCATGTGCGGCAGCCTCAGCGGCAGCGTGCCCACCAACGTGGGTCAGCCCATGATCCGTGTCAGCTCCATCACCGTGGGCGGCTGCTAAGGAGGTTCCTTCCGCGCCATGTCCCATAACGGCGAGGTGGATAACTATTCCGTGGCCAGCCGCGCCGGGCTCAGCCTGCGCGGGCTCTATCAGGGCAAGATGGGCTATGCCGCCACCGAGGCGGACGATGAAGAAGCCATCGCCCAGCTGGTCGGCGGCGTGATCGAGAGCGCTCAGCTGGTGGAGGATGACGCCGTGCAGGAGATTTACCGCGGCGATGAAAAGTATCCCGAGATCGATAATTACGCGCCCGCGCTGGATCGGGTCAGCGAGGCGGATAAGCTGAAGCTGCTGCTGGATATGGAAAAATGCGCCCTTGCCAGCGGCGACGAGCGCATCAAGCAGGTCGATTACAATATGATTTCCACCTCCAGCGGCTCCACCCGCATCGTAAACACCTATGGGCTGAACCTGAGCCAGCGGGACAATATGGCGGTGGCCTATCTCTCCGTGGTGGCTAAGGAGGGCGACCGGGTGGCCACCGGCAGCGGATTTGCCTTTGGACGGGATTTTTCTGCCCTGAATGCGGAAAAGATCGCCCGGGAAGCGGTGGAGGAGGCGCTGTTCTATCTGAACGCCGCGCCCGTGCCCAGCGGCACCTATCGCGTGATCATCGATCGCCGGTGTATGCCCGATCTGCTGAGCACCTTCTCCAATGTGTTCTCCGCCGATGCCGCCCAGAAGGGCATGAGCCTGCTGGCGGGCCGGGAAGGGGAAACCATTGCCGCGCCCTGCGTTACGCTGATGGATGATCCGCACAGGGCGGGCGGCCTGGCTTCCTCGGGTTTCGATTCCGAAGGCGTGGCCACCCAGGTCAAGGCCGTGATCGAAAACGGTAAACTGACCACCCTGCTGCATAACCTGAAAACGGCGCGCAAGGCGGGCGTAAAATCCACCGGCAACGCCAGCCGGGGCAGCTACGCCTCTCCCGTGGGCGTTTCTCCCAGCAATTTCTATTTCAAGCCCGGCGATAAAACCCTGGCTGAGCTCATGGCGGATATGGGCAGCGGCATCGTGATCACCGAGGTCAGCGGCCTGCATGCCGGCGCGAACCCCATCAGCGGCGATTTCTCCCTGCTGGCCAAGGGCTATACGGTGGAGAACGGCCAGAAGGGCCAGCCCGTGGAGCAGATCACCGTGGCGGGCAACTTCTACACCATGCTTAAAAACATCCGCGCCGTGGGCAGCGATCTGGAATTCCCGGGTTCTCCCGTGGGCAGCCCCAGCGTGGACGTGGGCGAAATGAATATCGCCGGGAAATAATCAAATAAAAAAGAGCCGCTCTCCATGCCTCCTGTTATGAGTCATTGCGGAGCGGCTTTTTTATGTGTAATATACGATTCTCTGATCAAAAACAGACAAAACCGTAATTGAACGAAGCGAACGGACGGGGCGTTCCTTTCTGCAGCCCAGAAAGGAACCGAAAGAGGCTGCGTTGTCGCCGCTGCTGTTGCTGGGTTTTCCGCCAACAGGGTTTTACGCCTACCACCGTTCCCGGACAAGGCCAGCTTCGCTGGCCGCGCGGTGCGCTTTGCGCACCGCTGAACACAGAAAAAAACCGCCAAAAACAAGCGAGCCTGTTTTTGACGGTTTTTTTCTGTGTTCTGTTGTCCGGGAACTCTCTTGGCGACCGAATACAAACTGGCGAAAACAAGTTTGGTTTTTACTGTTTGCTTCATCGCCAGTTGGAGTCCAGAGGACGAAGTCCTTTGGCGCAGAGCTCGAGGCCGCGGGGGCCTCGAACGTTTCCTCTCCGTCCAATTTCAGTTTGATAATGTCTTGCATTAAATGGGGATTAGTGCTCGGCGCCCAGGGCGGAACGGCGGTCGGTTTCGCTTTCCACAATGGCCCGCAGCGCGGCCTCGATGCCCCGGGCGATATCCTGGCGGGACAGACTGAGGGAGCCGGGGTGATGAAGGGCCTGCTCATGCAGGTAGGGCACGTGCATAAAGCCGCCGCGCGTGGAGGGAAAACGCCTGCTGATGTGGTACAGCACGCCGTACATCAGGTGGTTGCATACATAGGTGCCCGCGGTGTTGGACAGGCTGGCGGGGAGCCCCGCTGCGTAAATGGCCTCCACCATGGCCTTGACCGGCAGCGTGGAAAAATAAGCTGGCGCGCCGTCGGCAAAGATGGGCTGATCGATGGGCTGATTGCCCTCGTTATCCGGGATGCGGGCGTCATCCAGATTGATGGCCACGCGCTCCGGCGTCAGCCCAAACCGGCCGCCGGCCTGGCCGATGCAAAGCACCGCGTCGGGCCGCTCCTTTTCCAGCGCGGCCGCCACGGTATCGATGGATTTGCCAAATACGACAGGCACAGAAAGCTTGATGATTTCGGCCCCGGCGATGGGACTGGCCACCATCGCCACGGCTTCCTGGGCGGGGTTGACGCTCTCGCCGCCGAAGGGATCAAAGGCTGTCAGCAGAATCTTCATGGCTCCTCCTCGTTCACGATAAAAGAATATCCAGATCAAAGGCCGGCTGCGCCTTCAGGGGGCATTCCCGGAAAAGCCCGGAAACGATCCGTTCGTATTCCTCCCCAGTGGTCACTTTGCGCAGGGCGCGGCGATAGACTGTGCTGTCATCAAAGCAGCTGCAAAGATATTTCATCATCAGGTGCATCCGGCCCACCACGGCGGTCTCGGGCCAGAAGCGCATGTATTCCCGGTACAGATCGTCATGGAAGCTGCGCAGCGCGTCCAGCGTCAGCGCGGGGCCGCCCGCTGCCTCCTGGGCCAGGGCGGGATTGGCCACCAGCCCGCGGCCCAGCATCACGCCGCAGGCCTGGGGATGCTCCGACAAAAACTGATGGACCGTCTGCGCTGTGAACAGATCGCCGTTGTACAGGTATTCCCGCTGCAGCAGGCTGCAGGCCTCCCTGTGCGGCGCGCCGCTGTAAAACTCCTGCCGGGTGCGGGGATGGATGATCAGCTCGGAAAAGGGATAGTCCAGCAGCAGTTCCAGCAGCCTGGGCCATTCCCCGGGCTGCTCGTAGCCGATGCGCGTCTTGATGGAGATGGGCAGCGGGGGATGGGCGTATACGGCGTCCAGGAAGGCGCGCAGCCTGTCCGGCTCCCGCAGCAGGCCGCTGCCCTTGACCTTGGCGGTCACGGTGCCCGAGGGGCAGCCCAGGTTCAGATTGATCTCCTGATAGCCCAGATCGCGCAGCAGCTCCGCTGTGGCCTGAAAGTAATTGGCGTTGTTGGCCAGGATCTGCGGCACCACGGGCACGCCCGCGTTCTGCCGGGGATCCATTTCAAACTGCTCCTTCCGGCTGAAGGTGAGGGAGTGGCTGGGACTGATGAAGGGCATAAAGTATTTTTGCACGCCGCCGAAGTTTCGGCGGTGCACCCGGCGGTAAATAGCGTCGGTCACGCCCTCCATGGGGGCAAAGTACAGCTTCATGGTCGGCTCCAAAGGGGAATATTTCTTTTTTATTATAACACACCAGCTTTCCCATGACAATTGCGCCGTGATCTGCTATAATGAAAGGGATTAAAAAGATTGGAGCATGCCCATGAAGATTTCCAAGAAGGACGCCCTGATGTGGTTCCGCTTTTTTGCTTCCCTGCCGGAGGAGGAGGGCATCCTGCCCCACCAGCAGGAGATCGTATACGCCACCTTTGCCCAGATCGAGCGGGCGGTGAACGCGCGCCTGGCCGATATGGCCCAGCAAATCCCCGGGCTTAAAACGTTGGCAAACCGCACCTTCTATGTGGGCCCGGAGGAGAAATTCCCCCGGGGCTGCAAAAGCTGCCTGCTGGGCACGGGCCTCAGCGCCGTGCGCAAGACCAATAAATGCAACATCCAGTGCCCGTTCTGTTACAATTACGGCGAGCTGGACTGCCAGCCGCCCATTGGCGAGGGCATGTGGGAGATCGGCGGATCCAAATTCTACGAGGAGGATATCGATCTGCTTTTGTCCATCCAGAAGAAGCCCACGGGCATCGCCTATGTATACCTGGAGCCCTTTATGGAGATCGATCAGTATTACGGCGTCATCGCCAAATTCCATGCGGCCGGGGTCCATCAGCACATGTATACCAACGGGACGCTGGCCAATGAAGCCAATCTCCGCGCCCTGGGGGAGGCTGGGCTGGATGAGCTGCGCTTCAATCTGGGGGCCACCGACTGCGCCGACAGCGTGATCGAGCACATTGCTCTGGCCAAGCGTTTCATCCCCTATGTGGGCATCGAAACGCCCATGACCCCGGATTTCCTGGAGCAGTTCAAAGCCAAAAAGCAAAGGATCCTGGATACCGGGCTGGATTTTATCAACTGCGCGGAGCTGCACCTGAACCCCAATAACATTGATAATTACGCGGGAGAGCCCATGTATATCTCCCGCCAGGGTTATGTATCGCCCATCTGGAGCCGGCAGATCACCATGCAGCTGCTCCGGATGGCTGATGAAGAAAAATGGCCCATCGTGGTGCACGATTGCAGCAACCGAACCAAATTTGCCCGGGATCTGAACCTTAAGGCCCATGAGGGCGGCTGGTTTGGCGCCAGCGATTACGCCTGCGAGTTCCCCGCCCCGCCCTACGCCGCCTTCCTGCCCACGCTGGAGGACGACAGCCTGCCCTTCCTGGAGGAGGAGCCGCTGCCGGTGGGCTATCGGCCCGGGGATATCGTGCTGTGATCCGCCTCCTGGTGGAAAAATCCAAGCGCCTGCTGACCGTTTTTGACGGGGAGCAGGTGCTCTTTTGCTGCCCTGTTGCCCTTGGCAAAAACCCAACAGGGCACAAGCAGCGGGAGGGCGATGGCCGCACGCCGGAGGGAAACTATTTTATCTGCCTCAAGCGGGAATCAGGGAAATACGGCCCCGCCCTGGGCATCAGCTATCCGTCCCTGGCGGACGCCCGGCGCGCCGCGGAGGATGGACGTCTTGATCCATCGCTGCTGCCGCTGTTTGAGGCAGCGGAGCGGGAGCAAAAAAGACCGCCCTGGGGTACGTCCCTGGGCGGGGAAATCTATCTGCATGGCGGCGGAACGGCGTCCGATTGGACGGCGGGGTGCATTGCCCTGGAAAATAAAAACATGGCGGAGCTGTTTGCGCTCTGCCGTGAAGGGGATCGGGTGGAGATCAATCCGTAACGCGATAGATGGCGATGAACAGCGTGCCGTTCTGCGCCAGCGCCTCAAAGCGGATGGGAAAGGGATAATCGTTGCGGAAGATCATATCGATGCCGTGGTCGGGGTTGCCCACCGCCGCGTCCATATCCAGCGGCAGATAGGCGATGCCGTTGGAGCCGTGGGAGGTGTGGTGGATCACGTTGATGCCGGGCAGCTGCGCCAGCACGTTATACAGCGTGCTGGATACCTGGCATACGCCGCCGCCGGGGCCTAGACCCCAGCCGGTATCGATGAGCACGGGGCCCTTCACATAATTCTTGGCGGGGGAATAGGGGCCGTAATAGCTGTCGTAATCGATGGTTTCGCCGCTCTGCATGACGCGGCCGTTCATATCCAGACAGTTGATGCCGATGTTGATCTCCTTGCCGTGGACGGCCTCATCCTCCGAGCCCACCACGTAATAGCTGGTAAAGGTGGCGATGGGCGCGTAATCGGTGCCGCTGGCAGCGTCGGCGCATACCGGCAGCAGCTCAGCCAGGGTGTTGGTATCGATATAGCCGTACTGGCGGTAATAGGCCACCCGGGCCCAGCCCTCCTGCAGATCCATCACCGATACCCGGGCACCGGGATCCAGCGTCACCAGCACATCGGCATCGGCCTCCGGCGCGGAGAGAATCACGGCGCCATTGCCGCCCGCCGTGCCCACATACTGATAGAACACCACGCCCCAGGGCGGGGTGCTTTCTTTATTGAGGGCTTTGCCGGCGTTCAGGTAATGCCTGGGCACATAGCCGCGCGCCTTGCCCACGCCCACATACAGCCATTCGGGGTAGATGGCGTATACATCCACGGCGTATTCAGGCGCGATGCGGCCCACCTGCTGGGAGCTTTTGTCCATTTCCGCATAGATGGGGCCGGTGATCTTGGGGGTGGCGGTATACAGCGGCTGCTGGGCCGCCAGGGCGGCGCAGGGCAGCAGGGCCAGGAGCAGCAGCAGGCAAAGCAGTTTCTTCATTCGTTTTCTCCAGATTGAATCTTTTTTCCGTCCAGCGCCCAGCCGGTCAGCCGGCCGCCGGGGGCATATATCAGCTTCAGCGAAAAACAATCCTGCCGCGTATCCAGCAGGGGCAGGAAGACCCGGTCGCCCTCCCAGAGCGGCAGGGACAGCGCCTCCGCCCGGGGGATCCAGCGCAGCACGCCCTCCGGGCAGTCGGGCCGGGGCTCGCCCTCCGCCTCGCCGGTATACAGGAAGGTCAGCTCGTTTCCCCAGTCCGGCAGGATAAAGGTCAGGATGCCGCGCAGCCGGGCGTTTTTCAGCGTCAGCCCCGTTTCCTCCAGCACCTCCCGGGCAATGCATTCCTCGGGGCTCTCGCCCTCCTCCAGATGTCCGCCCACGCCGATCCATTTGCCGGCGTTCTCGTCGTTCTTCTTTTTGACGCGGTTCATCATCAGCCAGCGCCCGTCCCGCTCGATATAGCACAGGGTGGTCAGTCGCATGCTCATTGCGGTTTCTTTTGCTCCAGCTTTACTTTGGTGCCGTCCTCATACTGGATATAGGTGTTCTCCAGCTGCTGGCGGAAGCCCTCGCGGAAGTCCTTCAGGTACTGTGCGCGCAGGGCGGCCTGCTCCTGCAGCTCCGCTTCGGTCAGTCCTACGGTTTTCTTTTTGCGCGCCAGCTCGTTGATGCGCGCCACCTGTTCCTTGGTCAAGCTCTTTCGCTCCTTCTTTTCCAATACAGCCCCGCGGCGATGGGCAGCGCCAGCAGGACGATGTACAGCAGATACACGATGATGTTGTTCACATCCGAACGGTCGATCATAAACTCCAGCCCCACGGCGCCGCCCGCCGCAAAGATCACCAGGGCGATGGCGGCGATCATCGCTTTTTTGCCGCAGCGCGCGGCAAAGAGGATCAGCGGGGCGGCGAACATGCAGGCAAACAGGATCATCTGCATGCTCACAAAGCCGTAGCGCATATGGCTGTCAAAGCGCAGGCTTTCCCAGAGGATCTGGGTGCAGCCCAGCAGCAGCATGCCGGTAAAAAGCACCTGGCCCGCTTTCTTTTCCCGATAGAGCGCTCGCTGCAGGATGCAGAAGAGCGCCGCGGCGGTGGCTGCTTCCAGCAGGTAGGTGCGCAGATAGCCGTCATAGCCGTCGTTATAGGCCAGCGGGCTGTTGGCCAGCGCCTCCCAGGTCAGGGTGCGGCTGCGGCCCAGCAGCTCTGTGGCGCCCTCGCCCAGCCGGGCAAACAGGATGAAGGCCAGCAGCGCGGGTGTCAGGGCGTCCAGAACGCGCAGGGGCTGGGCTTTCGTGATGCGCGCCGTCAGCCATCCGGCCAGGGCGGCGCCCAGCAGCGCGCCGATCATGGAATATCCGCCGCCCCAGAACATGGCCGCGGCCCGCAGCGAAAAGATATCGTGGAAGCGGAAATCCAGCAGGCAGAACAGCAGGCGGGAGCAGATCAGCCCCAGGGGCAGCGCCAGCACGCCGTACAGCGCGGAAGCGCCTTGGGGCAGGGCGCGCTTTTTTGCGTTCCAGGCAAATACCAGCAGCAGGGCCATCGCTCCCAGCATGATCCACAGGCCGTAAAGGAATACGGTGGTATTTCCGATCTGGAAGGACGCGGTTTCATCGTACATATCAGTTGCTCCAGGTGGACGGATCGACGGTGGTGGCAAAATAGATGCAGTCGTTCATATCGCGCAGCTTGCTGGTGTTGTGGTCGGCTTTGTAGACCGTTTCACCCAGCACCATGGTGCCGCTGTTGCCGCCGTCCAGGTTGTAGGCCTGCATGCAGCCGACAGTATCATACATAAAGTCCGCCAGCTCCTGATGGGTCACGCCGTCGGCATAGCTGCCGCGGCCCTCGGCCATCACGATAACGTAGGACAGCGTGTCCAGCTGGCCGATGGCCATGCGCGGCTCCGCGCCGTTGGGGTTGTAATTGTAATCATCGGGGCAGTCCAGCAGCTCGCCGTCCCGGATCAGCGCCGGGCCAAAGGTGAAGGCGTTGATGATCTGGTGCTCTGCCATGATGGCGTTGATCTCCGCCTGCTGCTTGTCCTTATCGTTCATCAGGACGATGTGAAAATCGCCGTTCTCATCGATGATCAGCAGATCCTTGCGGGCGTTGGTCTTGCTGCGGATCTTTTCGCCCATGCGGTACTCAAAGGATTTTTTGGCGGTATCGTTGATGTAATAATCGCCGTTGATGGCGATCACGGCGTTGTAGCGCTCGGCCATGGAGGCCACGCTGGCGGTGCGCTCGGATTTGATGTTTTTGCCCGCCACGCCGGTGCGCAGCTGGGAGGCGTCCCGGATGGTGATGTAAGCCACGCGCCAGGAGAGGTTTTTGCTCTCGTCGGTAATATGCTCCACCCGCACGGTGATGGAATCATCGGCATAGCTGTCCTCGCCGTAGGCGGCGGGGTTGGGCGTCTGCCCGGCGGTCAGATCGATGGGCAATGTGATGGCTTCTTCCTCGGCATAGGCCACGGGGAGCAGCGCCTCGCTGTCCCAGGCCCATTCGCTCCAAAGCTCCTGATAATCGGACAGCATGCTGCCGGTGGGCACCACCAGAGGCAGGGCCAGCAGCATCAGGACGGTCAGGGCAACAAGCGCAATGCAGGTCGTTTTCTTCATAGTATTATCTCCGTAAACGTTTTATTGCATCAGGGTATCCAGGTAATCGGTCATCAGCGGCAGCAGATCCTCGCCGGTGATCCGGTTCAGCAGCGCCGTAAAATCCTCCCGGGAGGCCAGCTGAAAGGCGTAGGTATCGCAGTAGGCGCGCAGGAAGGCGTCCAGCTTGCCGGTCAGCTCCTCCACCGCCAGCAGGAAGGCCGCCCCGCGCCCATAGACCACCGTGCTGTATACGTCCAGCGAGGCAAAATCGGTGATGGGCGTGCCTGGGGTCACGGCCTGGCGGATACGCTCCTGCATGGGCGCGTTCACCCGGGTGATCACCAGGTTATCATACGCGTTTCGCCCATAGCGGTCCAGCACATAGCACAGCATGGCGTATTCGCTCAGCGCCTCATCCTGCCAGGGCTGGAGCGCCTGATCGCTGCCCACCAGGGCGTAAAACCATTGATGGGCTGTTTCATGGGCGATCACCAGCTCCAGGGTATCGGCCCAGTCCTCGGCGAAATTGCTTTGCCCGATAAAGGCCAGCCCCGGGTATTCCATGCCGCCGAAGGGAAAATCCACCGCACAGAGCGTGTAGGCGTTCCAGGCGTAATCGCCGTACAGCCTGCCGTAGGTTTTCAGCGCCTGGGCCGCGTCCCGCGCCGCCCGCTTCGCGCCCTCCCGGGTGGGGGCATAGGCAGTGACCGCAATGCCGTTTACCTTTTGCGAGGCGCTTTCCCAGGCGTCGGACAGGGCAAAGGCAAAATCCCGGCAGGCCGGAGCATCCATGATGAAGCGCGCGCGGCCGTCTGCCAGCGTCTCCGCCCGTTGGCTGCCGGTGGCGGCGCATTGGTAGCCCGCCGGGGCGGTGAGCGTTACGGCGTAATTGGCGCAGGCGCTGACAAAGGGATCGCCGATGGGGCTGTACGCGTCGCTTCGCCAATCGCCGTTTTCATATACGGCCAGGATGGGCAGGGCGTTGCCAAACTGCCAGCTGCTTCCGGCATGGCCGAAGCGGTGGCAGCATTCCGGGATGGTCAGCGTGCAGCGCAGCAGCAGCCTGCCGCCCTCGCCGGGGGACAGCGCTGGGATCTTTACCCGCAGCATGGTGCCGGCGGGATCGGTGTAGGCGTGGTCTGCCGGCGTATCGTTCCACCAGACGCCCTCCAGATCGATACCGCCGGGAGAAAAGCCCTCCGGATAGCAGGCGTCGTACAGCGCGTCGATGGCCGCGGGGCTGGTTTCCTCCGATTGATACGCGCCCACCCAGGTGCGCAGCGCCAGCTGCTCCAGGGGATCGCCGGTCTCGTTGGTATAATCCAGCGTCATGGTGACGGCCAGGGTGCGCTCCTCCGGGCGGAAGATCAGATCGAAGGCGTAGCTGTTCAGCCCCTGGGCCGCCGCCTGGGCGCGCTCCCCTGCGGATGCCGGGCTGGAAAACAGCAGGAAGCCCGCCGTCAACAGGACGCACAGGGCCGCAGCGCAGGCAATAAGCGCCCAGCGCTTTCCTATTATACTACGCAAACGCATCCGCTGTCACCCCCGCATCCCGTAAACTTTTTGAAAATACGCCCCTATCATATAATAAATCCGCCGATCTGTAAAGAACGCTGCGCCTTGACATACAGTCTGCGCTCTGATACAATAGGAACAAAACAAAGAAAAGGGATGGAAGGATGCGCCAATAATCCGATTTTTGACTGATATCAGATGAACCGCTATCACGGCGGTTGTTTGGGTGTGTCAAAAATACGGAGGACCGGCGCAGGGCGGTTTTATTTCCGCGTCCCTTTACGCGCCTCCGTGGGGCATGCCCGCAGGAGGTGCTTTATTATGCTGTCCGTTCGTCATCTGTCCATACAACATCAAAAGGATCTGCGGGAGCTGGTGCGCGATCTTTCCTTCACCGTGTCGGGCCGGGACCGGCTGGCGGTGATCGGCGAGGAGGGCAACGGCAAATCCACGCTGCTCAAATTGATCCATGATCCCGCCGCCGCCCCGGCCTACTGCGCCTGGTCCGGGGAGATCGCAGCGCCGGGGGAGGCGCTGGGTTATCTGCCCCAGGAGATCCCGGCGGAGGAGCGCATGCTGCCGGTTTACGCCTTTTGCATGGAGCATCCGGCCTTCCTGGAGACTGACGCCCGGGAGCTGCGCAGCCTTTGCGCCCGGCTCCATTTACCGAGCGATCTTTGCTATGCCGAGCAGCCCGTCCAATCGCTCTCCGGCGGGGAAAAGGTCAAGCTGCAGCTGCTCCTGACGCTCTGCGGCCATCCCAGCATGCTGCTGCTGGATGAGCCCAGCAACGATTTGGATCTGCCCACGCTGCGCTTCCTGGAGGACTTTATTGTGGGCTGCGGCCTGCCGGCGGTGTTCATCTCCCATGATGAAACGCTGCTCACCCGCACCGCCACCCGGGTGTTGCACCTGGAGCTGGCCCATTATAAAAAGGAACCGCGCTGGACGCTGGCCAATATTCCCTATGCGCAATATATGGATCAGCGCGCCCAGGCCATCGAAAAGCAGGAAGCCATGGCACAGATGGAGCGCCGGGAGGCCCGCGCCCAGCAGGAGCGCTTCCTGCGCATCCAGCAGGCGGTGGAGCATGCCCAGAACGCCGTTTCCCGGCAGGATCCCGGCACCGGACGGCTGCTCAAAAAGAAGATGAAGGCCGTCAAATCTCTGGAGAAGCGCTTCGAGCGCGAGCAGGAGAACCAGACCGAACGGCCCAACATCGAGTACGCCATGGACGCCTCCTTTTCGGGCGATCACAGCGTCCCGGCGGGCAAGCGCACGCTGGAAGTGCATCTGCCCCGTTTAACCGTGGGGGACCGCCTCCTGGCGGAAAACGTGGAGCTGCTGATGACCGGGCCGGAAAAGGTGCTGATCGTGGGGGAGAACGGCTGCGGAAAAACCACTCTGCTGCGCCGGATCGCCGAAGAGACGGCAAATCGCGCCGATCTGCGCGCTGCCTTTATGCCTCAGCGGTACGAAGAGCTGCTGGAGGAGGACAGGACGCCCATCCAGTACCTGCATACCCGGGGCGATAAGGAGCAGCTCACCCGGCTGCGCACCTATCTGGGGGCGTTCAAATTTACCCGGGAGGAGATGGAGCATCCCATCGCGGCGCTCTCCGGCGGGCAAAAGGCCAAGCTGCTCTGGCTGCGCATGATCCTGAGCGACGCCAACCTGCTGCTGCTGGACGAGCCCACCCGCAACCTTTCGCCGCTTTCCGCTCCGGTGGTGCGGCGGCTGATGTGCGGCTTTGACGGGGCCATCCTGGCGATCACCCATGACCGCGTGCTGATCCGCGCCTGGCCCGGACGGGTGCTGCAGCTGGGCAAAGATGGCCTGAGCGCCCTTTCCCGGCAGCAGATCGAGGCGCTGTGAAGGGAGGGAATGACAAAAATTGCAAAAAAAATTTCACAAATTGTGTAGAATTTATTTCATTTCACTTGATTGATTGAAATATTTGTTGTAAAATAAACTTGTATATGGGTACACTTATACACAGGAAGGAATGAAAAAACTGTGGCGAAGCGCATTTTGCTGGTGGACGACGAGCCGTTGATCATCAAGGGATTGAAATATACGCTGGAGCAGGAAGGATACGAGACCCTTTCCGCCATGGATGGCGAAGAGGCGCTCAGCGTGTTCTTCTCCAATGCCATTGATCTGGTGCTGCTGGACGTGATGCTGCCCAAGCTGGACGGCATCCAGGTTTGCCAGCGCATCCGGGAAAGCAGCAACGTTCCCATCATCATGCTGACCGCCAAGGGCGAGGATATGGATAAGATCCTGGGCCTGGAATACGGCGCGGACGATTATATGACCAAGCCCTTCAACATCCTGGAGGTCAAGGCGCGCATCAAGAACATCCTGCGCCGCGCCAGCCAGCCTGCCGCCGCGGAGGATAAAAAGGTGATCCGCGTGCGCGACCTGGTGGTCAACGTGATCAACCGCTCCGTCACCCTGGGGGGCAAGGAGGTGCGCCTCACCGCCAAGGAGTTTGATCTCCTGCAGCTGTTTATCAATAACCGCGGCAAGGTGTTCAGCCGGGAAGCCATGCTGGAGACGGTGTGGAAGTACGATTATATGGGCGACGCCCGCACGGTGGACGTGCATATCCGCCGCCTGCGCGAAAAGATCGAGCGCAACACCTCCCAGCCGGAGTTCATTTTCACCAAGTGGGGAGTGGGCTACTATTTTACCGATAAGGACTGACAAAGGCATATTCAGCATCCGATGGCAGATTACCCTGGGTTTTCTGCTGATCGTGGGTGTGTCGTTTTCCATCATGGCCAATTCGCTCACCAGCACGGTGGGCGATTATCTGTTTGAGCAGCGCATCCGCACCGATGGGGCCAGCGTGGAGAGCCTGGCCGTGCGCATCGCGCCGCTGCTGGCGCGCTCCGATACCGACGCCCTATACGATCAGCTGACCGCCGCCGGGGGAGAGCTGGGCGGTCGGCTGATGGTGCTGGATCAGAGCGGCAAGGTGCAGGTGGATACCTACGCGGCGCTCAACGGCGTGCGCGTGGATTATCCCGAGGTGGCCAGCGTGCTGGTGCGCGGCGTTATGGCCGATTACGGCGTGCACGCCATCGACAGCGATGGGGAGATCAAGCGCAACAGCAGCTTTCTGTTCAGCAAGGCCTCCGATACCACCTGGGTAGGGTATTGCACCGCGGGTATCATCAGCCAAAGCGATGTGATCGGCGTGCTGCTGCTGGCCTCCCCCGTACAGACCATGATGTCCAACCTGTACGAGCTGCGGGATCAGATGCTGGTGATCTTTGTGGCGGTGGCGGTGTTTGCCATCCTGTTCAGCCTGATCTTTTCCCAGATCATCACCAAGCCCGTTACGGCGCTGACCAAAGGTATCCAGAGCATGGCCCGGGGCGATTTTTCCACCCGGGTGCAGGTGCAGGGGTCCGGCGAGATCCGCCGTCTGGCCCGCACCTTCAATTCCATGAGCGAGAAGATCGAATCGCTGGACGAGGCCAGGAACCAGTTTGTTTCCAACGCCAGCCATGAGCTTAAAACGCCCCTGGCCACCATGAAGATCATGATCGAATCGCTGATCTATCAGCCGGAGATGGAAAGCGGGCTGCGCACGGAGTTTTTAAGCGATATCAACCGGGAAATCGACCGCCTTTCCTCCATTGTAAGCGACCTGCTCACCCTGGTGCGCATGGATGTGAAGGATGTGAAGCTCAGCCGGGAGAACATGAGCCTGGCGGCCCTGGTCAAGGATACCGAGCACCTGCTGACCCCGCTCAAGGAAAAGCGCGGGCAAAAGCTGGTGCTGTCCCTGCAGGACGACTGCGATATGTATGCTGACCGCACCAAGCTGCAGCAGGTGGTCTATAATCTGATGGAAAACGCCTTCAAGTATACCCAGGAGGGCGGCACCGTATGGGTCACGCTGCTCAAATCAGGGCGCAGCGCCGTGCTGCGGGTGCGGGATAACGGCCCCGGCATTGCCGCCGAGCACCTGCCCCACATCTTTGATCGTTTTTACCGTGTGGATAAGGCCCGCAGCCGCGAGGCCGGCGGCACCGGCCTGGGCCTGGCCATCGTGCATCAGCTGGTCATGCTCCACGGCGGCGAGATCCATGTGGAGAGCGAGGTCGGCAAGGGCACGGAGTTTACCGTGGAGCTGCCGCTGCATCAGGGCTGATCCGCGGATAACGGTTTGGAATCGGCGGTCGGGACAATGGCGAGGTGCTGTTGAACCGGCCGCTGATCCTTTTTTGCTGCCATTTGGACTGTGCGCAGCGTTCTGTTTGCAAACAATTTGTGAATGGGAACAACTGTCTCTTGCTTTTTTGTGACATATTTATTACAATGTGATTGCGTATTTTTACGATGGACGAGGTGTGCGCTATGAAGCGTTGGATGCTGCTTTTGATCGTTTTGCTGCTGCTTTGCTGCGCGGCGGCGGGGGAGGAAGCCTATCAGCCCCTGCAGTACGGGGATAAAAACGAGGCCGTGCTGCAGCTGCAGACCAGGCTTAAGGAGCTTTTGTATTATAATGGCCCGCTCAGCGGCGAGTATGGCGATCTGACCCGCTCCGCTGTGAAGCGCGTGCAGGCTGCCTATGGGCTGGAGCAGACCGGCAAGGCCGATCCGGCGGTGCAGGAGATCATATTTGGCGAGTGTTACCGGGAGCTCAAGTATGAGATGTCCGGCGCGGATGTGAGCACCCTGCAGGACGCGCTGCGGATTTACGGCTATTATCATGATAAAACCAGCGGCAACTACCTGAAAAACACCCGGGCGGCGGTAAAGGCTTTCCAGCAGGATAACGGCCTGGAGGCCACGGGCGTTGCGGACGTGCGCACCCAGGCGCTGCTCTATTCCGGCACGGTGCCCATCCCCACGGCCACGCCTGTGCCCACGCCCACTCCAACCCCGGTGCCAACGCCCACGCCTGCGCCTACGCCCACCCCCGATCTTACCTACCAGGGCAAGCTGAAAACCGGCTCCACCGGCGCACGGGTGCGCCTGCTGCAGGAGCGGCTGGATGCCCTGGGCTTCTTTGAGGGGAGCATTACCAACGGCTTTTACGCCCGCACCAACGCCGCCGTCAAGGCTTTCCAGAAGCACAACGGGCTGAAGGTGGATGGCGTGGTGGGCCAGGAAACCTGGGAAGCGCTGTTTGGCGATGCCGCCGTGCCGGCCTCCGCCACCGCCGTGCCGCCCAAGCCGTCGCCCTATTTTATCGAGGTCGACGTGGCCAATCAGGTCACCAAGGTGTACACCCGGGATGATAACGGCGATTTTACCGTGCTGTACCGCACCTTTATCTGCTCCACCGGCACAAAAGGCTTCCCCAGCACGCTTGGCACCTTCACCCTGACCGAGCGCCGGGCGCTGTGGGCGCAGTTCCCCAAGTGGGGCGGCGGCACGGCCCAGTATTGGACGCAGATCAACGAGAGCATCGCCTTCCATTCGGTGATGTACGAGGATTACGACCCCATGAAGCTTAAAACGGGCTCCTTCCGCGCCCTGGGCACCCGCGCCTCCCACGGCTGCATCCGCCTGACGGTGCCGGACGCCAAATGGATCTATAATAACTGCATCGCGGGCACCCAGGTTTGGATTCACGATGACGCCCCCAGCGATCCCGAGCTGGTGGCCGCCATCAAGCCCGGCTCCATCAATCCCAACACAAAAATCAACTTTATCACCCCCACGCCCACCATTCCACCGACGTATGACAGCAAAAATCCCCCCGAGACGGTGCGCAAGCTGAAGGAGGGGAGCAAGGGCGAGGAGGTATACTGGCTGCAGATGCGGCTGAAGGAGCTGGGCTTCTATGAGGGCACCTGCACCGGCACCTATCTGGGCGGCACAACGCGAGCGGTGAAGGCCTATCAGAAGTCCGTAGGCATCAGCGCCGACGGAGTAGCGGGCGTCCAAACCCTGAACCGCCTCTACGAGGACGCCCGGGCAACGCCCACCCCTGCGCCCACCGAAGTGCCCACGCCCACCCCAGCGCCCACCGAGGTACCCACGGAAACCCCGGCAGTAACGGAGACCCAGGCGCCTGTGGATGGGCAGACGTCGGCAGAATCTGAGGACCCCAATAACGAATAATCTTTGTCAGGACGCGCGAGGAACGATCCTTGCACGTCCTGTTTTATTTGCAAATTGGGATTTGGCGGGTAGGGGGACGGACGGAGGCGTTCCTTCTTGGAGCCCAAGAAGGAACCGAAGAAGGCTGCGTTTGTCGCCGTAAATGCTGCTGGATTTTCCGCCAACTGGCTTTAACGCCTGCCACC
>CADAHU010000027.1 GCA_902787835.1 uncultured Eubacteriales bacterium | reverse complement strand
TGCGCACCGCGCGGCCAGCGAAGCTGGCCTTGCCCGGGAACGGTTGCAGGCGTTAAAGCCTGTTGGCGGAAAAGCCCGCAGCAGGAGCGGCGACAAACGAAGCCTTCTTCGGTTCCTTCTTGGGCTCCAAGAAGGAACGCTCCCGTTCGTTCCCCTCCCCTCCAAATTCCAATTTGTCAGTCCGTGATCGATTGAAGATCGCTGTTGCGCGCTTCGTAATAAATGCACCGGCGCACCTGGCCGCGGTAGGGGATCTCCTGGGTCATGTAGGCCGGGCGCAGGCCGCATTTTTCCATGACCCGGCGGCTGGCGGCGTTGCTCTCGAAGAAGCCGGCGCGCACGGCGGCATAGCCCAGGGCGAAGAGCGCCTCCAGGGCGGCGGCCAGGGCCTCGGTGGCGTAGCCCCGGTTCCAGTGGGCCGGGGCGATCACGTAGCCCAGCTCAATGGTATCCCCGGTTATTTCCACGTCGTTGAGGAAGCCGATCAGCGCGTTTTCCAGATAAATGCCGTACACAAAGTGCTCCGGGGAATGGGAGAGCAAAAGCAGCCGGCCAAAGAGCGCCTCGGCGCTGCCCGGGGCGGACAGGTCGGGCAGGATATAGGTTTGGGCGATCTTAGGGCTTCGCAGCAGCGCTGCCGCCGCGGGCTCATCCTCGGCGATAAAGGGCCGCAGGGCCAGCCGGGGCGTATGGATCGCCGGCGGCCTGCGGGACAGCTTTTCATTCATCCTGTTTTTTCCTCAGCCCAGCGCCTTGCGGGCGGCCACGGCGGCCTCCCGGGCGTCCCGGGCGTAATAATCCGCGCCGATGGCGGCGGCGTATTCCGGCGTGACCACCGCCCCGCCCACGCATACGGCGGGGGGCTGGGGCAGGGCGCGCAGCAGGCGCACGGTCTTTTCCATGGCGGGCAGGGTGGTGGTCATCAGGGCGGAGAGCCCCACCAGCCGCACGCCCTCCCGCTGCGCGGCCTCCGCGATGCGCTCCGGCGGCACATCCTTGCCCAGGTCCAGCACCTCGTAGCCGTAGTTTTCCAGCACCGTTTTCACGATGTTTTTGCCGATATCGTGAATGTCCCCCTGCACCGTGGCCAGGATCAGCTTGCCCCGGCTCACCCGCTTTTCGCCCTTTTGCAGCAGCGATTCCCGGATCACCTCAAACACCGCCTGGGCGGCCTGGGCGGCGGAGAGCAGCTGGGGCAGGAACACCCGCCCGGCCTCGTACTCCGCGCCCACAGCGTCCAGGGCGGGGATCAGCACGCCCTCCACCAGCGCGAGCTCGCTTTGGGATGTCAGCTCCTGCCGCGCCAGCCGGGCCGCGTCGCTCTTGAGGCCGCGCAGGATGGCCTCCCGCAGCGTCATATCGGCGCCCGGGGCCTGGATGGCGGCCTCCGGCGCGCTGCCCAGGCGGGCGATGTACTCCCGGCTCTGCCGGTCCTCGCCGCTGAGCACCCGGGAAGCCGCCACCACCTCCATGATGCCGGGCTGGTTGGGGTTCAGGATGGGCAGCGTCAGCCCGGCGGCCAGCGCCCGGGCCAGGAACACCTGGGTGATCAGCTGCCGGTTGGGCAGGCCGAAGGAGATGTTGCTGACGCCCAGCAGCGTCTGCAGGCCCATCTCCCGCCGCACGATGGATACGGCGTCCAGCGTTTCCTGGGCCTGTTCCTGCTGGGCCGATACGGTCAGCGTCAGGCAGTCGATCCACACGTCCTCCCGGGGGATGCCCAGGGCCAGGGCGCGGTCCAGGATCTTTTGGGCGATCGCCACGCGCTTTTCGGCGGTATCGGGCAGTCCGTTTTCATCCAGGGTCAGGCCCACCACCGCCGCGCCGTATTTTTTGACCAGCGGCAGCACCCGGCAAAGCGATTCTTCCTTGCCGGTGACGGAGTTCACCGCCGCCTTGCCGTTGTATACCCTGAGGGCGGCCTCCAGGGCCCCGGGATCGGTGGTATCGATCTGCAGGGGCAGGTCCACCGCCGCCTGGATGGCCTTCACCACCCGGGGCAGCATGATTTTTTCATCAATGCCGGGATAGCCCACGTTCACATCCAGGATATCCGCGCCGGCGTCCATCTGCCGCACCGCCACGTCCACAATGTAATCCAGATCGTTTTCCAATAGCGCCTGCTGGAACCGCTTTTTGCCGGTGGGATTGATGCGCTCGCCGATCACCTTTACGCCGTCGATCGGCAGGGGCCGGGTGGGCGTGCACAGGAAGCTGCGGGGCTCATAGGCATCCAAGGGCGCAGGCAGGGCAATATCGCCCAGCGCGCGGATATAATCCGGCCCGGTGCCGCAGCAGCCGCCCAGGATCTCCGCCCCGGCCTCGGCCAGCGCCTGCATGTCCCGGGCAAAATCCGCCGCGGACAGGCTGTAATGGCCGTCTGCCGGGTCGGGCAGCCCGGCGTTGGGCTTGGCGATCACCGGCAGGCGGGTGTTCTGCCGGATTTCCCGGATCAGCGGCAGCAGCTCCCGGGGCCCCAGGGAGCAGTTGACGCCCACCGCGTCGGCCCCCAGCCCCGACAGCGTGCGGGCCATGGCCGACGGCGTGCAGCCGGTAAAGGTGCGGCCCGAGGCGTCAAAGCTCATGGTAACGTACATCGGCAGGCTGGTTTTCTCCTTGGCGGCCAGCAGGGCGGCCCTGGCCTCGTACAGATCGGTCATGGTCTCAATGACGATCAGATCGGCCCCGGCCCGGGCCCCGGCCTCCGCCACCTGGGCAAAGAGATCGTAGGCCGTCTCGAAGGTCAATTCGCCCAGCGGCTCCAGCATGGCCCCCAGCGGTCCCATATCCAGCGCCACCCGGGCCTGCGCGCCCGCCGCCCTTTTGGCGATGCGGATGGCGGCGGCGACCAGCTCCTCCACCGTGTGCCCGCTGGCGGCGTACCGCAGTTCGTTGACGCCAAAGGTATTGGCGTAAATCACCCGGCTGCCCGCGGCCACATAATCCCGGTGGATGTCCTCGATCAGCGCCGGATCGGTGAGGTTCAAAAGCTCCGGCAGCCGCCCCGGGCGCGCGCCGCGCCGTTGCAGCTCGGTGCCCATGGCGCCGTCCAGCAGCAGGGGTTTTCTATTTTGCACAGGGGGTTCCTCCTTTTCGCAAGGCGCAGGCGGGGGACAGGGAGCAATAGGCGCAGCCGCGGATGCGGGCGGGCTGGGGCGTATCGGCCAGGCCGATCACCGCCGTTACGGTTTTCATGGGCAGCAGCAGATGGCTCTCCGTCACCGTAACGCCCAGGCGGCGGCCGCCGTCCAGCAGCAGAACAAAATCATCCTGGAGCGTCAGCGGCAGATCGCCGTAGCCCGGGCTGAACCGGTCGGTAAGATAAAGGGCGGGATACCGCGCGGCGAGCTCCGCCTCCGCCCGATCGCAGCCCGTTTCCACCCAGGCGCTGCCGCAGGCGTCCAGCACGGCGGCCCCCGCCATATCCCGGGCCTGCCAGGTGCGCAGCATTGCGTCGAAGCCAGCGCCCAGGGTGCAGATCAAAAGCGCCGCCTGGCGGCAGCCCGCCAGCATGCGCCGGGCCAGGGAGCCGGACAAAAGCAGATCGGCGCCCGGCAGCAGAATGCCGTCGGAGACCGTCTGCGCGTCAAACACCCGCCAGACGTACCGGGGAGCGATCCGCGCTTCCAGCAGAGCGGCCATCCCTTCCACCTGCCGTCGGGTATCGCCGGCGTCGCCCGCCGCGCCCAGATAGCGCAGGGCCTCATCCACGGGAAACATGGCCGTTCTCCCCGCGCAGCGCGCCGATGACGCGGCCCGCCAGCTCCACCCGGCGGAAGGGCGTCATGATGTAATAGCCGTCCACGGCCTCCGCCATGCGCCCGGCAAAATCCAGGCACATGCGCTGGCCCAGGGCCTCGCCTTCCTCCCGGTCCAGGCCCTCGTAGGCGGCGATCACGGCGTCGTCCACCGCCATGCCGTTTACCTCCCGGCTGAGGAACAGCGCGTTTTTATGGCTGACGATGGGGTACAGCCCGCCCAGCAGGAAACCATGCAGCGCTTCCCGGGCGCGGCGCAGATGATCCACCGCCCGGGCGCTGAGCACCGGCTGGGTCAGGAAGGCGCGGATGCCGTTTTCCTCCTTTTGCCGGGCGCGGCGGAGCTCGGCGTCAAAATTAGCGGCATTCACGTTCAGCGCCCCGCAGAGGAAAAAGGCGGGCAGCCGCCCCTGGGCGGTCAGGTCGGTGAGCGCCCGGGCCAGGGTGGCGGCGGTATAATGGAACACCCCGCGCACCTGCCCCCGGTCCTCCTGGGCCACCGGATCGCCGGTGACCAAAAGCGCCTGTCCGATGCCCTCCATATCCAGGCCCAGCAGCTGCGCGCGCATGGCGTTCAGGTTGCGGTCCCGGCAGGCCATATGGGGCAGGGGCAGGATGCCGTATTCCCGGCGCAGCCTGGCCGATACCATGCAGGCGTCGGCGCTGGCCCGGCCGATGGGACAATCGGCCACGGTGATCACGTCGGCCCCGGCCCCGTGCAGCGCCCGGGCCGCGTCGAAGAAAGCCTCGGGCACGGTGTCCCGGGGCGGATCCAGCTCGGCCAGGATGGGCCGGGCCCCGCTTTCCAGCAGCTGCTGCAGGGTATCCATATTACAGCCCGTCCGGGAAGCTGGTAAAGCTGCCCCGCTCCACCTCGGGCAGTCCGGTCTCAGCCTTCTGCCGGGCGATGGCGCGGATCAGGAACGCCATATTGCGGCCCAGGTTGCGCATGGTCTGCAGGCCCTCCAGATCCTTTTCCACATCGGCGGCGGCGAAGCCGTGCACCTCGTTCCAGTAGGTGCTGCTCACCACCGGCATGCCGCAGATGGTAAAGTGCATGTTGATATCGTTAAAGGCGGTGGTGCTGCCCGCCCGGCGGCTGGAGACCACCGCGGCGCCCACCTTCATCTGCTTGGAAAAACGGGTGCTGTAAAACAGCCGGTCCAGGAAGGCCAGCAGGCCGCCGTTGGCGTGGGCGTAATAGACCGGCGAGCCCACCACCAGGCCGTCGGCCTGCTCAAATTTTTCCGCCGCCTGGTTGACGATATCGTTAAACACGCATTTGCCGGTTTTGCCGCAGCTGCCGCAGGCGATGCATCCGCGGATATCCTGGTTGCCGATGTACAGCGTTTCGGTTTCGATACCTTCTTTTTCCAGCGTTTCGGCCACCTCGCGCAGGGCGCGGGCGGTGCAGCCGTTTTTATGGGCGCTGCCGTTTACAAGCAATACCTTCATGGCTTTTCCTCCAATGCTCCGCCGGCTGTGCGGCGGCGTACTTTTTTCCATTATAACATATTCCGCCGCCGGCGCGAAAGACGGGACCTCCGCCGCGTTGTTTTTTTGCCGTACTTGTGATAAAATAAAAGGAACAAGGCATTGAGAGGTGCTGCCTATGCGCATAGCGCTGCTGAACGATTCCTTCCCGCCGGTATTGGACGGCGTATCCAACGTGGTGATCAATTATGCCCATGTGCTCACCGCGCACGGGTATGCGGTCATGGTGGGCGTGCCCGATTATCCCGACGTGCATGATGATTACCCCTTCCCCGTGCTGCGCTACCGCAGCCTGGATACCACCAAGCTGGTGGGCTACCGGGCGGGGTATCCCTTCAGCGCCTCGGCCATCGCCCAGCTGCGGGATTTCCGGCCTGATATCATCCATTCCCATTGCCCCATCGCCTCCAACCTGCTGGCCCGTACGCTGCGGGAGAGCACGGGCGCGCCGGTGGTGTTTACCTACCATACCAAATTTGATATCGATATCCGCACGGCGGTGCGGGGCGAACTGCTGCAGAACGAGCTGATCAAAACGCTGGTGCGCAACATCCAGGCCAGCGACGAGGTGTGGGCCGTCAGCCGCGGCGCGGGGGAGAACCTGCGCAGCATCGGTTACGAGGGCGACTGCATCGTGATGGAAAACGGCGTGGATATGCCCCAGGGCCGGGCGGAGGAGGCGCTGATCCGCCAGGTGGAGGAGCAATGCGGCCTTACGCCCGATGAAACGGTGTTCCTCTTCGCGGGCCGCCTGCGCTGGTACAAGGGCATCCGCCTGATCGTGGAGGGCCTGGCCCGGGCCATGGGAGACGGGGCCAACTTCCGCATGATCTTTGTGGGGGACGGCAGCGACCGGCAGGTGATCGAGGCCCTGTGCCGGGAGACCGGGCTCATGCCCCGCTGCGTTTTTGCCGGCGCGGTGTACGATCGGGAGCTGCTGCGCGCCTATTACAGCCGGGCGGATCTGTTCCTCTTCCCCTCCACCTTTGATACCAACGGCATCGTGGTGCGGGAGGCCGCGGCCTGCGGGCTGGGGGCCCTGCTGGTGCGGGGCAGCTGCGCCGCGGAGGGCGTTACCGACGGCCGCAACGCCCTGCTGATGGAGGAAAACGCCGACGCCCTGTATGAAAAGGCGCTCTACGCCTGCGCCCACCGGGAGGAGATGCGCGCCATCGGCAGGAATGCCCAGCAGGAGCTCTACATCAGCTGGGAAACCGCCGTGCTGCGCGGCGCGGCCCGCTATCAGACGGTGATCGACCGGTGCCGGGAGCATCCCACCCCCCGCCGGCGGGATCTGTTCCCCCTGGTGGCCGACTGGGTGGGGATCGTCAACCGCACCCGGGAGATCAGCCGCCAGGTGGTGGATCTGCTGCGGTAAATGAAGAAAAAACGATAAAAAACAGCAAAAAAACACGGAAGTTCATATTAAATTCATAAAACCATGATATAAGAAATACGCATGCCGCCTATGCGGCGTGCTGTGGGCCCGTGTGCATGCCTCTCCGCGCACGGCCCGCATTTTTTATGCGCGGATTTATTACAGTTTTCTAAACTTTTGAGCGCTTCGGAAAAAATGATTGAAAAAGCAAAACGATTTATGTAGAATTATAAAGAATTATAAACGGGTAATAATAATATCAAATCAGCGCCAGCAAAAGGAGAAAAAGCAAATGGATGGGAAACTGATTATAGAGGTATACGAGTACGCCCAGGATGCCTCCATGCCGGTTTTTGAGTATATCCCCTGCGAGCTTTCCAAATGCCTGAAGGGGAAAAGCACCAAGCTGAAGGATATTATCCAGCGCGGCTTCAGCGATCTGCCCAAGAAAGCGCAGGATTCCGGCAAGCGACAGGAGATCCTCCAAAAGGTGGAGGACGCCAGCATCGGCAATATCGACGTTGTGTTCCATCCCGCCAAGGGGAACGAGGACGCCCGGGTGGAATTGACCAACCTGATCCCCGTAACGATGACCTACGCGGATGCCCGCCGGATCAAGGAGGAGGAGGGCGATATCATCCTGCAGGGAAGATACCGCCTTTCCACCGGCAACGAGGTGACCAGCCTGAAGGATGGGCAGCGCCTGACCCTGATGTATTCCAACGACCAGGAGCTGGACGGAATGGAAGACGAGGAAGGGCAAAAGGAGATCCGCCTGAACATTACCTATCTGCAGGAAGCATAAGGAGGCTGCCATGATTGAATGTCCTTTTTGCGGCGAGATGCTTGAAGAGGAAGAACTGGTATACGAGTTCAGCTGGGGCGAGGTCGCAACGTATTTTTACAACAAAGGGCAGCTGAGCAGCGCGCCTAAAAGCGAGTACAGAGACAGACCCTTTTACGTGACGTTCAAATACGACTGGCGGGGCAACGCCCAGCTGGAGAGCTGCAGCACCAGCGTCAACCCGGAGCGCCATCCCAGCGAGGATCCCATGCGCCGGGACGAGAACGGCTGGAACAAGGTGGTGCATCTGCTGAGCGGCAAGCGGGTGTTTGAGGCCGAGTGCGGGGAGGACGACAGGACGCTGCCCACCGGCGCCAAGATCCTGCCCATGGTCAAATACAGCCGCAAAAGGAATATGCCCACGGCGGAGGGCATGAGCACCGGCGTATTCTGCCCCGTGTGCGAGCAGCAGCTCAGGAGCGAGGTATTGAAGGCCACAAACGAGGTGCGCATCATGCTGGCGGGGCGGCCGGGCAGCGGCAAAACGGTGTACGTCACGCAGGTGATCAGCGAGCTGATGGGCGGCCGGCTGGCCGGCGATTTTTCCATTGAGCCGGCCAATAATTCCGTACAGATGCATTACACCGGCAACAAGAATCGCCTTCGTTCCGTGGACGGCAGCTTTGTGCTGGCCACCAACCCCAACGCCTCCCAGGATCCATACATCTTCCTGATGAAAAACGGAAAGAGCACCGTGCGGCTGGTGATCCAGGATATCGCCGGCGAGGACGTGGAGAACCGCGTCAAATACAACCAGGCGGTGCGCAAGGCCGATATGATCCTGTTCTTTGTGGATCCCTGGCATATTGAGGAGATCCGCGCCGCCCATAAGGAAAGCGGCGATCTGAGCAACGATATCGTGGAGCGCTCCACCATGGGCAGCTTTACCGACCTGACCGGCGTTTTTCAGCAGATGCTGAACGTGGTGGAACGGTCCTTTACCGAAAAGAGCGGCCAGCTGGCCGGCGTGCTGCTGATCAAGGGCGATTACCTGATCCCGCCCATGCTGGCCCAGAGCAGCCTGCCGGAATGCCAGATGATGCAGCAGGCCATCCCCTTCAACAACCCGGAGGAGATGGAGTTTACCCTGGGCATGCGCTCCAGCTTTGTGCGCCAGTGCATGTATGAATGGGAAAGCACCCGCACCTTTGCCCGTGACGTGGAAAGCCGCTATTCGGCCCGCAATACCCGCTACTTTGTCTCCTCCGCCCTGGGACAGTCCACCCATCTGCGGCGGACCGATTTTGAAGAGGAGGAGGAAAGCCCCAGGGATGCGGAGGATCCCAGCGCGCAATTCAGCGTGCCCGGCGGCAGCGTCGGAAGGGCGGCGGATAAAGAGCCCTGGAATTACAGCGCCCAGGTTCTGGAGTCCCCGGCGCGCCCGATGAACGTGATCGATCCGATCCTCTGGTGCCTGAAGCGCAAGGGGATTAGGTTCTGATCAGCAGGATGCAGCAGCAATCAATACGGAAGGATAAGGGGATCAATATGGAAATATACAGCTATTATTACGGCGCAGGCGCGGGCCAGGGAATCGGCGTGCGCGCCCAGTCCCGGCAGCTGGAAAACCTGCCGATTTCTGCCGATCTGAAGGACCTGTCCTCCATGCACGCCCTGGACGCCGCCGAGCGCGACGGCGAAATGCTCACCTATATGCTGCACCGCGGCAGATACAGCATCCTGGGCCTTTCCTATATCGAAGCGCCCAAGAGCTCCGGCTACAGCAGGAGCGCGCCCTGCGGCCTGCAGTATGTGACCGCCGAGGAGGGCATGGAAAGGCTCAGCGGCGAGCTTGGCCGGATCGTCAACTTTATCAATTTCCAGAAGCCCTCCACGATTTCGCCCGCGCCGCTGGCGGCTTTCCCGCTCAACGAAAGCGGCTATATGTACCATAACAGCCCCGCGGTGCTGGCGCCGCTGGTGGATGGGCTGACGCGCGTGGCTGCCTCCGATAAAAACGAGGTGCTGCTGGTGGCGCTGCCCCGGGGCAAGGCCAACGGCTATGCCACCGCCCGCTACACCATTGCGGAGGCGCTGGGCTATCTGCCCGCCGCGCTGCGGCTCAATATCCGCTTTTTCACCGGCCTGCCGGTGCCGGAGGGCGTGACCGATCCCCTGGTCGGCTATGAAAACGCCGTCAAATACAACGCCAACGTGATCTTCTGCCCCGGCGAGTTTTATGACCGGCTCAAGAGCTATCACTCCTTCATCGGGCTGGATATGGATCGCCCCGGCGGCCAGGCCGGCGTTTATGCCGCCTATGTTACCCGCCTGCCCGAGGCGGCCATCGGCATTACCAATGTGTGCGCCTGCCTGAGCGGGCCCATGACCTATGACAGCCTGAACCGGGCGGCCCAGCAGGCGCAGCGCGGGGAGATCGCCACGGTGGAATCGCTGCGCAGCGCGCTGACAAAGGCCGAAAAGGAAAATGCCGAGCTGGAGAAGGCGGCGGAGCGGCAGTTCCAGGAGCTGACGAACGAGCGGAATCGGAGCGCCGAGCTGGAGGGCCAGATCCAATACCTGAAAAGGGAGCGCAGGGAGGCGGAGCCCCGCGGCGGCCGGAGCGCGCTTTCCTGGATCCTGATCTGCTGATGGCGGCGTCGGCCTTTGCCGCCTGGATAATCAGCAAAAACATATACGCGAAGGACAATGGCGGGGATGCCCCCGCGCCGGGCGAGGTGATCGTGCTGACGCCCGCCGTGGCCACGGCTTTGCCCGTGCTCATTGAGACGACGGCTGCGCCCGTGCTCATTGAGGATACAAACGCCCGCGAAAACGGGGATATCCCCGTGGTGAACGAAACCTCTGGCCAGCCTGAGCGGCCCGAAGCGGAGCCCGCCGGTGAGTCCGCGCCGACCGAAGCGCTTACCCCGGAGCCCACAGAGGCGCCTGCGCCGACCGAAGCGTCCACGCCGGAGCCGACAGAGGTGCCGGCCGAGGAACCGGAAGCGTCAGAATCTATGATGGCGAGCAATAATCCGGACGCAGCAATCTTTCTGAAGAAAATAAAATCTCTTTGCTAAAGCATGGGACCTATGTCTGGATCCTTCAGACCGAAACAAACAGCGAGAACCAGAAGTGGACCCAGGTCGTTGTAAACGGAGTAAAAGGATACATCAAGAGCGAATTTTTGCGTATCCTGACCGAAAAAGAAAGCAGCGCGTATATGGCGCAGTTCACCCCCATCCCGCCGGAGCTGTATTATATGGAAGCGCCGGCGGATGCGGACGATTCGGTGGGCTGAGCTCAAAAGGGAAAGGAAAACGCCCATGAGCGTACTGGTAAGCAGAATCAAGCCGGGCCAGAAATCCTCCGCCGATCCCGGATTGCATGGGGGAAGCTGGATCACCGTAAAGTGTCCCAAGTGCCAGGCCGATATCCGTCTGAGCGGGTTCAAGGGGGATGCGCCCATCCGCTGCGGCAAATGCGCCTATCCCATGATCCGCCGGAGTGACCTCTTGCAGATCGTCGCCGCGTGCAGGAACGTCAGCACCAATGATCAGATCGGCAGCGCGGTGGGCATCCTCAAGCAGCTGATGAAGGATATCCCGGAGGCCGGCACGGCGCTGGGCGCGCTGGCCAGAAAGCACACCGTGCCCTTCTCCGATCAGCAGCGGTGGGAGCTGCTGATCGCCGCCTGCGCCGGCGGGGATGAAAACGCCCGGGAATGGCTGGATAAGATGTGCGAATCCCGCCCGGATGCGTATAAATGCGGGCACTGCGCCAACTGCGGCGCGCCCAAGTATTACCTCCGCGGAAAAAAAGGGGAAACCCAATGCAACTATTGCCAGAGCATGGATTGAGGTTAAAAAATGGCGACGAGTGACTTTACCTGCCCGCTTTGCGGCTACAAGGCCCCGCAGCCCCTGTTTGAAAACGTGGATGAGGATCAGCTGCGGTGCAGACGATGCAGGGGAACGTTTGCCGATCCGGATGCCTTTTCCGCCAGCGCCTCCTATGCCGACTGCGACAGCCTGCGCCCGGTGACGCGCTTTCCCTTTGCGCTCCACGGGGACAACGCCTATATCCACGTGCGCGACGGCTATATGGCGCTGGTCGTGGGCGGCGGGCAGCGGCGGTGGGTCAGCGCCCGGGACTGCCATATTACCGATCTGCCGGGCAGCATTCAGGTGTACTATGTGTGCCTGTCGCCGCAGGTGACGTGGGGTACCCAGGGGATCAGGGAGTTTGGCGCGTATGGCGCCGCCCGGTTTTCCATGACCGAGGAATATGTCCGGGCATTTTATGACGGGAACGGCCAGGTGCTGGCGCTGGATGATCATCTGAGGCGTACCATGAGCCATTACGCCACCAATTTTGTGCGGGCGGAGATCGATAAGCAGAACATTGGCCTGCTGGAGCGCCAGGATGATTATATGGGCATGCTGGGCGAGGTGGAAAAAGGCCTGAGCCTGGTGCAGATCATGCCCATGGGCTATCGGAACGCCGGCGGCAGGGTCGGGACCTTCTCTTACTATATTTCCGGTTATGAGCCGGAGGAGCCGGCTGCGCCGCAAAAGGAGAGCAAGCCGCCCGTGGAGCTCCTGACCCCGCCCAAGCCGACCTATACCGTCCGCGAAGGGGTGGAGGAGGTCTTCTGGAAGGGAAGGGACAGAATGGAGCGCCACAAGGCGGGAGAGGTCATCGGGGCGGACAGCCTGCGCGATGTGAAGCGCGTGTTCCGCTTCCGCCGCAAGGAGTTTGATCTGCCCTACGGCTGGGGCCTGTATAACCAGGCGCATTCGGCATCCGGATACTTTTCAGCCCAGGGAACCATCTCCTTTTATATCGACAGCACCGTCCGCCTCGGCGAGCTGCTGAGCGAATCCAAATCCTGGAAGGAATTTGACGGGCAGTTTTTTACCAACGTGCTTAAAAAAGAGCTTTCCGCGGCCATGAAGACCATCGTGGGGGATATCAGCCGGAAAGAGGATTTTGATCCGGAAAAGATGAACAGCTACCTGAGCGCCATGTCCGTCAGCCTGACCAGCCTGCTAAACGGCGAGGGCCTCTTTGGCAGGGAGCCGGCGTTCCGGCAGTACGGGCTCCGGGTAAAAGGAGCGGATATCCTCGGCGTGGCGTTTTACGCGGTCAGGAGATAAGCGATGGGTACCAGAGAAAACGAGAAGATCCTGCGATTGCGGAACGAAATATCCCTGCATTTGGATGATCTGGTGTCGCTGGTGATCAACAGCGCCCTGGCGGCCGATCTGCGGGATTTCAGCGCGGAGATCATGGAGCTGACGCCGGGCTTTATATTTGGACTCAAGCAGGCGTCCGCGCTGGAGGAGCTGACGCGCAAAACGCTGGAGCAGTACAAAAAGCGCGCCATGGACGATGTGGATCTGATGGATTATTTTACAAGAGCACGCGCGATCCTGAAGGGGGAAGCCCAGACGGTGGGCGCACAGCAGATTGGAGGAGCGATCATGGGGATTTTGAGCCTGCTGGACAGCAAGCAGAAAAAGCTGAACAAGCTGAAGGAGCAATACAGGGAGCTGGAGCGCCGCTATAACGAGGTCTGCGGCAGGATCAGCGCGCTGGAGGATGAAAAAGAGCGGTGCATAAGCGCCGCCGAGGGCCATTCGCCCGATTCCACGGTATACCGCAACAGCGAGCGCGCTTACAGCAGCGCGGATAACAAGCAGCTTCTGCTCAAGCAGCAGGAGGTAAAACTGAAGGAGATCCTGGAGGACGTGGACCAGCAGATCACCCTGATGGAGCACGCCAAGGACCAGGATGATATCATCAAGCTTGCGGATACCGCCATGGGTGATGAAAAAACCCGGATCGAGACCATCGCCAAGGTGGAAAGCAACAATGATAAGCTGAACGATAAGCTGAATTCCGCCCGGGGCTTCGCCGACGGCATTCTCCAGCAGGCCCAGCAGGATACCAGCGCCACCCGGACGGACAGCGTATTTGGGGCCAAGGTGGCCGCGAAGGAGCGCCGCAGAGCCATGCTGCAAAACGAGGGCGTGGCCGAGCTGGAGGAGACGGCGGGCACGGAGGAGCAGAAGAGCGAATTTTTCCGCCGGGTCAGCGGCGCAGGCAGCAAGGAGTAAACCAGCCTGGATCGATCAAAAAAGGAGATGTGCGCAATGGGTCTGTTTAGCAGCAAGGAGGACCGGGAATACAAAGCCCGAATGGAGTTTATCAAGAACAAGCGGGCTTTTACGCGGTATTATCAGGAGCTGGATACGAGCATCAAAAGCTTTACCAAAATGGCGCGGGACGCCGAGCTGAGCGGCAATCACGAAAACGCCAAATCCTGCGCGGTATTTGTGCTGAAGCTGCAGAGAACGCAAACGAAGGTGCAGGGGCTGCTGCAGCGGTTTGAAATGATGTATTCCATGCAGCGCCTGACCGGCGTTATGACCACCTTCGTAAAAGCCTGCGGGAAAATGGGCATCGATATGAACAAATCCATCGATCTGAAGGATCTGTGGAAAAGCACCGGCAAGATCGACAGCGCGCTGGGAAAGCTGGATGAGATGTCCGATCAGATGAATATGGTGTTCGATACCATCGATCAGGGAATGGGCGCTGAATACAACAACGACAAGGACGAGCTGGACGCCCAGGCGGAGGGCCTGCTGGACGGCATCATGGGCCGTCACAATACGGTCAATTATCCCTCCGAAGAGCAGGCAAACGCGCAGCCGAGCCTGGAGCAGACGCGCGCCATGACGGGAGATCCCGGCGCGTTGGCGCAGGCGGAGGATGAAGCGGACAAAATGCTCAACGATATGCTGAAAATGCGTGGTAGATAAGGATATGAGTATTGAATATCTTAAGCAGAGCGACGCAGCCCAGCGGCGGGCCAAACAACTGATGGAATGCGGCGAGCCCGGGCAGGCCTGCGACGCCTATCTGGAGGCGGCGACGCAAATGCTGCGCTTTGCCGGCACGCAGCAGGGCGAAAAGCAGAAAAACGCCCTGTGGCTGGCGGAGCAGCTGATAGAGGACGCCCGCTTGGCGGGCGATGATGCGCAGAAGCAAAATGAAGCGCGCGTCGCCGGGATCGCCGCCGCCGCGGAGCGGAAGATCGCCGCGGCGGCGCAGACGCCCGATCCGCCGGCCCCGCCCGCGCAGCCCGATCCGCCGGCTCCGCCCGTAAAGCCTGCGGACCCGGCACGGCCAAGTCCGCCTGCGCGGCCGGAAAAGCCCGCGGAGACGCAGACCAACAACAGCAGCGCCATCAGCCGGGATCTGAAAAGCTGGCAGCAGCGGGGCAGCCGCATGACCTCCGACGCGGAGAACCGGATGAAATTTGTGCCGGTGGAATCGCCCAACGTGCATTTTTCCGATATCGCGGGGCTGGAGAACGTAAAGAGCATGGTGCGGCTCAAGGTGATCGAGCCCATCCTGCATCCGGAGCTGTACGAGCGCTTTGATAAAACCATGGGCGGCGGCATCCTGCTTTACGGCCCGCCGGGCACGGGCAAAACCATGATCGCCCGGGCCGTGGCCACCGAGACCGGGCTGGATTTCTTTTCCGTCCGCTGCTCCGATATCGTGGGTAAAAGCTTTGGCGACGGCGAAAGGAACCTGAAGGGGCTCTTCGACGCCGCCCGGGAGAGCGGCCGCGCCATGATTTTCTTTGATGAGTTTGAATCCCTGGCCTGCAAGCGCGGCGGCGGCTCCACGGTGATGAACCGCATCGTGCCGGAGCTGCTCAGCCAGATGGACGGCTTCCAGCAGGCCGATGGGCTGCTGGTGGTGCTGGCCTCCACCAACCGGCCCTGGGATCTGGACTCCGCCGTGCTGCGGCCTCCGCGCATGACGGAGCGCATCTATGTGGGCCTGCCCGATTTTCCGGCCCGGCATTACATGGTCAAAAAGGCGCTGGAGGAGCTGCCCAAGGAGTCGCTGCTGGATTACGACCGCATGGCGGAGGCGCTGGAGGGCTTCAACTGCGCCGATATCGCGGCCTTTGTGGAGCGCGTCAAGGAGGCCCCCATCCGCCGCGGACTGCGGGAGCCCGACGTGCCCCAGTTTATCACCGTGCAGGATGTGGAGGACGCCCTGGCCGCTTCCCACTCCAGCGTGCAGAAATCGGACCTGGAGGCTTTCGGCAAATGGGAAGCCACCCAGCACTGATTTGAGGAGGATCTGCCATGGATGTAAATGAAACCATCAGCCGGCGCTACTACGAGTACAAGGCGGATTATGAGGCCGCCCAGCTTGCGGAGCGGCGGGGCAATATAGAAGGCGCGCGCAAGCTGTACCGCCAGGCGGCCTGGGATCTGTGCGATATGGCGGAATTGGAGAGCGGCGAAACCCGCAGACAGCGCATCCTGCATGCCCGGACCATCATGGATAAGGCGGAGAGCCTGGGGAAAGAGCAGCCGGCTTCCAACGCCGGCCGGGGATCGGGCTCCGGTACGGCGGCCGGCCCGGCCAAAGGCGCCGCGATGTCCGCGGAGGCTTCCGGCTCCCAGGATAACGATAACCCCTGGATCAGCGAGGGGATCCCTTCCACCACCTTTGACGATGTGGTGGGCATGGAGGATGTCAAGCGGCTGATCCGCGAGCGGGTGATCGATCAGTTCAAGTATCCGGAGCTGTACGCCCAGTACGGGCTCCAGGGCGGCACCGGCGTGCTGCTGTTCGGGCTTCCGGGCACCGGCAAAACCACCATCGCCCGGGCCATCGCCCATGAGTTCAACGCCCCGCTCTATACCGTGCTGGGATCGGATATCCGCAGCAAATGGGTGGGCGAATCCGAAAAAATGATCAGCAAGCTGTTTGATAAAGCGCGTTCCACGCCCACCGCGCTGATCTTCTTTGATGATTTTGATGACCTGGGCAAAAAACGCTCGGATGACAGCAGCAGCGTGCACGATAACAAGATCATCGTGGAGCTGATCAACCAGATGGACGGCTTCAAAAAGAACACCAACACCATCGTGGTACTGGCCGCCACCAACCGCCCCTGGATGATCGATTCCGCCCTGATGCGTCCCGGCCGCTTTGAGCATCATTTTTATGTGCCGCTGGCCAATCATGAGGCCCGCGTCATGCTGATCAAAATGAAGCTGGGCCGCGCGCCTGTCGATCCGGATATCGATATGGATCAGGTCAGCGATCTGCTGGCCGGCTATAACGGCGCGGATATCGAATCGGTGGCCAAAACGGCCATCAGCGCGGCGCTGCGGCGGGCCAAGGCCATGCAGGACCGGGGAGAAAACGGGACCAGCCCCGTGACCTATGAGGATTTCGTAAACGCTGCCGCCGATCATAAGAGCAGCGTGGATCCCGGGGATATCGCTCTGCTGCGTCAGTACGCCAAGGAGCGCGGCATCGAGCTTCCGGAGGAGCTGTAAACCAATCTTTGCCAATGATGATAAGGAGGGTACAATATCATGCCTAAATTCCGTGGGAAGCACTATTATCTTGGCGCGTGGAACTACGTGCTGCTGGATATCCTGTATATGATCCCCGGCGTGGGACTGATCTTTCTGCTGGTGCATTCCTTCAGCGAGAAGAACGAGAACCGCCGGCACTATGCCCGCTCCTATTTTGTGCGGCTCCTGATGGCGATCGTCATCCTGGGTGTGGCCGCGGGCCTGTATTACCTGATCGCGGGCTCGGACGCCTTCTCCGATCTGCTCAAGAAAATCACCGACCAGTATAAAAACCTCTTTGACGCGGGCAAGACCATTGATAATTCGATGCTGTGATCCTGCGCTTCAGCCGGCCGCGGAGGACTAAAAGAGGACAAACCGGAATTTGCAAGGAGTTTAGAGCTTAGAGTTGAGAGTTAAGAGTGAAGATTTATATAGTCACTATAAACTCCACTCTCCACCCTCCACTCTTCACTCTTCACTCTAAATGCTGCCCTGCCCAATTTCAGTATGATGATCGGAAACGACCGCGAAACAGCGGAATTCCGCAAAGAGCAAGCCGTTGGAGCAGCCTGTGCGCCCCGGCGGCTTGCTCTTTTATTTTTACCTTTCGGGAAAAACGCATATTTTACACTCTGCTCATAAATACCAGGTGGAGAAATGCGGCGGTTTGTGCTATAATAGCGCTGACCCCCGTATTACCTTACCGGAAAAAGGAGATTCCCATGCCGCAAGTTGTCCGCCGCCGCCAGGAGGCCCCCAAGCGCCGCGTCCGCAGGCACGATTACCGCGCCTTGGTTTTGGTGCTGTTCGTGGCCTTCATCGCCTTTATGTTTGCCGTCAGCCCCTGGCAGCCCATCAGCCAGGCGCTCAATGCGGACGGCAGCGGCACGGGCATGTACAAGGGGCTGGTGATCAGCGAGGTCATGACGGCCAACGGCTCCGCCCTGCCCGATGATAACGGCGCCTTCTGCGACTGGGTGGAGATCATGAACACCGGCGACGAGCCCATCGACCTGCAGGATGTGACGCTGTCCGACCGGCCCGATAAAGCCAAGTTCATTTTCCCTTCCCATATCCTGGAGAGCGGCCAGGCCGTGCTGGTCTTCTGCGACAACAGCAACCAGAACCAGCCCGACCGCCCCTATCATGCCAAGTTCAAGCTTTCCTCCACCCGGGACGCGGTGTATATGTTCAACCCCTCCGGCTTTGTGATCGACAGCGTGGAGGTGCCCACCCTGAACACCAACGAATCCTACCTGCGCATGGAGGACGGGCGGTTTGAAATTTCCACGCTGTACAGCCCGGGCTACGCCAATACCGAGGAAGGCCACGTGGAGTACCTGAGCCATTACACCATCGAGGCCAATACCCTGCGCATCAACGAGATCATGGCCGCCCCGCGCAGCGGGCTGAGGGACGAGGACGGCGAGCTTTCCGACTGGATCGAGATCTACAACGCCGGGACGGAGCGCGTGGATCTGAGCAGCTATGCCCTGAGCGATAACGAGGACAAATTGGCCAAGTGGTTCTTCCCCCAGGGGGCGTATATCGATCCCGGCCAGTATTATATCGTTTTCTGTTCCGGCAAGGACCGCACCGGCGCGGAGACCGGCTATCCCCATACCAATTTCCGCCTTTCCGCCGAGGGCGAGGCCATCACCCTGGCCAACGCCGTGGGCCAGCTGGTGGACCGGGTGGTGTTTGAAAACCTGCCCGTGGACTGCAGCTATGGCCGCAGCGACGCCACCGGCGCCTGGCAGGTGTTCACCCTGGCCACCCCCGGCGCCAGCAACGACGCCTCCGGGGCCGCCCGGGCGGATGAATACCTGCGCGCCCTGAACCGCACCCATGTGTTCCTCAGCGAGGTCATGGCCAGCAACGATAAGGTTTCGGTCTTTTCCGGCTCCGCCAACAAGGACTGGGTGGAGGTGTACAACGCCGGCACCGAGCCGGTGGATATCGGCGGCTTCGGTCTGTCGGACAACATCAACTGGCCCCGCAAATGGCAGTTTCCCCAGGGCACGGTGATCTGGCCCGGGGAATACCGCGTGGTCATGCTGGACGGCACGGACAAAACCGATACCCAGGGCGGGCTGCATACCTCCTTTAAGCTCCAGCGGGCGGGGGGCGAGACCGTTACCCTGTCCGACGCCACGGGCTACGTGCTGGATAAACTATACCTGCCGGAGATCCCCACCGATTACAGCTATGGCCGGACGCTGGGCGTAAACGGTTTTTTTTATTATGACGCCCCATCGCCCGGGGCGGCCAACGGCGCGGGCTTCAAGGGCTTTACCCAGGCCCCGGTCTTTCTGACCCCGGGCGGGCTGTACGATGGCGATGTGGAGGTGGCGCTGCAGGTGCCGGAGGGCACCGCGGTGTTCTATACGCTGGACGGCAGCATGCCCACCACCACCGGCGGCATCCCGTATACCGGCCCCTTCCGCATCCAGGATACCAAGGCGGTGCGCGCCCGGGCCTTCCAAACAGGCATGCAGCCCTCCGCCGCCGTGGCGGCCACCTATGTGCTAAAAACCTATTATACCCTGCCCGTGGTCTGCCTGGTTACCGATCCGGAGGGGCTGTGGAACGATGACACCGGCATCTTTGCCGCAGGCGCGGGCATCGATCTGACCAGCTACACCCGCATCCCCTTCCGCCGGCCCACGCCCACCTACCGCCTGCAGAAGGAGGCCCACGCCCGGGTGGAGGCCTATGCCGAAATGTTTGAGCAGGACGGCACCACGGTGTTCAGCCAGGGATTGGAGTTTGGCCTGATCGGCCAGTACAGCCTGGATATGCCGCAAAAATCCATGAAGCTGATCGCCAAGGCGCGCTACGGCAGCAAGTATATTCAGGGCAATCCCTTCCCCGACCGGGAGTATACGGAGTACCGCGCCCTGGTGCTGCGCAACAGCGGCAACGACTGCGTGTGGACGCGCATGGTGGATGGCGTGCAGAGTCGGCTGGTGGATCAGATCGATACCAGCGTCATTCACCAGGCCTGGCGGCCGGTGCTGGTGTACATCAACGGCCATTACTGGGGCCATTATAACCTGCGCGAGCGGGTCAGCGAGTATTTTGTGGCCCAGCACGAGGGGCTGGATATGAGCCAGGCCAAGACCATCGACGTGCTGGAGGGCAGCGGCACCACCAAGGATAAGATCAACAACGGCAGCAACGCGGAGTGGCGGGAGTTTATCGCCGCCATCAAAACGATGAATACCGCCAGGAACCCCCAGGACCTGCAGTATATCCTGGACCGCGTGGATCTGGACAATTACTTTGATTACGTGATCTTTGAGAGCTTCTTCGCCAACACCGATTCGGGCAACATCCGCTTTTATAAGGTGCCCGGCGGCAAATGGCGCTGGATCATGTACGATATGGATTACGGGCTGTTCAACGCCAACAGCAACGGCATCGCCAATTACTTAAACCCCAAGGGCCATGGCGCCAACGACGATATCGACAATACCCTGATCCTGAAGCTGTTGGAGAACGCCGATATGCTGGACCGGTTCCTGGATCGGTTTGGCGAGATCTTCCGCACCTTTACCACCGACCGGATGATCGCCCAGATCAACGAGTGCTACGCCATCCTGGAGCCGGAGATGGATATGCATTTTGACCGCTGGGCCGCCGAGAATCTGAAAAACATCTCCTTTGACCAGCCCCAGACCAAGGATGGCTGTATGCGCTGGTGGCGCAGCCGCGTGGAGCGCCTGCGCAATATCGCCCGCAAGCGCCCGGCCTACTGCTGGCGTCAGGTGGCGGAATGGTTCAAGCTTACCGACAGCCAGATGGAAAGCTACTTTGGCCCCATCCCGCTGATCCCCGCCGAGGCCACCTGGGACAGCGAAAAGCTGCAGGAGAAGGAGATGACCTACCTGTACGGCAGCAACTGGCGCAAGCTGTACGAATAACTTGCGCTTTTCCCGTTTCCCCGATATAATATGTACACTGTTATCATGGAGGTATGTGCATGAATCCCATCCCGGCGCTGCTCACCAGCCTGTCCAAATCCGATATCGTGTCCAGTGATTTCTGGGCCTCCCAGTTTTCCTCCTTCACGCCCATCAACGTGGTGCTGGTGCTGGTATCCGCCCTGCTCACCGGCATCATCATCTCGGTGGTGTACCGCATCACCTACCGCGGCGTGCTGTACAGCCCGCAGTTCTCCATGGTGCTGATCATGCTGGTGCTGGTCACGGCGCCGGTGGTCATGGCCATCGGCAGCAACGTGGCCCTGTCCATGGGCATGGTGGGCGCGCTTTCCATCGTGCGCTTCCGCACCGCCATCAAGGAGCCGCTGGATACCTGCTATATGTTCTGGGCCATTACCATGGGCATCCTGCTGGGCGCCCAGCAATACCTGATCGCCCTGGTGGTGGCGGTGGGCATCGGCGTGATCCTCATCGCCCTGTCCTTTATCCGCTTCCGCCATCCCAACGCCTACCTGCTGGTGCTGCACTATGACCTGGCCGTGGAGCCCGATATCGAAAGCGAATTGCGCCGCAGCGCCCATTTCCGCCGCATCCGCAGCAAGACCGTTACCCGCGGCGGCGCGGAGATGACCGTGGAGGTGCAGATCAACAACCGCGCCGATATCGTGCGCAATATGCTCTCCATCGCCGGCGTGCACGACGCCACCCTGGTGGCCTGCCAGAATGAGACGGGGGCCTGATTATGGCCGTACCCCTTCGGCATGAGCTAAAGTTTTTCATAACGCCCATCCAGTATCAGGTGCTTTCCCGCACGCTGAAAAGCGTGCTGCATTCCGATCCCCACGGCGATGAAAACAACCAGTATCATATCCGCTCGCTGTACTTCGATACGGTAAACGATTCCGCGCTGTACGATAAGATCAACGGTACCGCGAACCGCGATAAATACCGCATCCGCATATATAACCTGAGCGACGCGGTGATCAACCTGGAGTGCAAAAGCAAGTACCGCGATCTGATCAGCAAGCGCTCCGCCCGCATCTCCCGCGATCTGGCCGAGCAGCTGATCTCCGCCGATCCCACCGGCCTGGACCGCACCACCTCCGGCCTGGTGGGCGATGTGTTCCGGGAGATGCGCACCAACCTGCTGCATCCCGTCGTCATCGTGGATTACGTGCGGGAGGCCTACCTGCATCCCGCGGAGGAGGTGCGCATCACCTTCGATATGCAATTGCGCACCGGGCTGAACAGCATCGATCTGTTCAACCCCGATATCCCCACCGTGCCGCCCTTCGATCACGATGAGATCATCCTGGAGGTCAAGTACAACCAGGTGCTCCCGCCCTATATCGAGGGCGTGCTCACCTGGGCGCTGCGCGACGGCGCGGCCCGCTCCGCCATCAGCAAATATGTCTGGTGCCGGCGGTTTGAGTTTAAGGATTACTGATACGGAACCCAGATTAAAGAATACACAAACAGAAACTGGACGGGGAACCTGTTAGAGTGAAGAGTGAAGAGTGAAGAGTGAAGAGTACTATAGTGTTCCACTCTTGACTCTTAATTCTAAAATCCCTGCCAATTTCTGTTTTTCGGGGCCTTGTTTCAATCAAAGATCAGCATAATGAAAAAGCAGGATTGGCCTGGTTGAAAACAGCAGGCCGATCCTGTTCTTTTTGTATGACACCCACCCAATGCTGTCATTCATTCGGCTGCTCAGCAGCAAATAAAGATCAGCCCATCAAAGGCTGTCATTCAGAGCCGGCCCCATACGGATGGGCCGTGCGAAGAATCTCCCTGTGGGCGGGAAGGATGCAGGGGTACGCTGCCTGCGTGGGGAGACCCTGCCCGCCTGCGAGGGGAGATCCTCCCTGCCGTTGGCAGGCGCAAGCAAACGCTTCGCGCTGGACGACAGCGCTGGAGAAGGAGAAACTTGTTTCCACCAACTCGGTTTAAGCGCTCCAGCAAGTTCCCGGACAGCCAGAACACAGAAAAAACCCAGCAAACCGAGCTTGCTCGGGCTTGCCGGGTTTTTCTGTGTTCAGCGGTGCGCTTTGCGCACCGCGCGGCCAGCGAAGCTGGCCTTGTCAGGGAACGGCGGCAGGCGTTAAAGCCTGTTGGCGGAAAACCCGCAGCATTTACGGCGACAAACGCAGCCTTCTTCGGTTCCTTCTTGGGCTCCAAGAAGGAACGCCCCCGTTCGTACTTCCTTTCCCGGCAATTTCCAATTTGCCATGAAAGAACCGCTTTACGGATCCACATCCACCCAGATCACCGGGCGGACGGTATCCACCACGGTGCGGAAGGTGGAAAGATCCACCACCGCGCCCTCGTAATCGATATTGCCCGCGCCGTATACGCCCGCCGCGCGGTTCTGGGCGTCCCCGGGAGAGCGCAGCCACCACCAAACGTTGCCCGCCTTGCTGGTGTACGCGCCCTGGAAGACGGCGTACTGGGTGGGCTGGGCGCTGCGGGCGGCATCGCTGGGGAAATACCACAGCGCCTCGTCGATGCTCAGCAGGAACACCTGATCATAGGTGGTGCCGCCGCCCCGGCGGGAGCCCACGTCGCGGGTGTTGTTCACCGCGGTGCAGATGTAGGCCTGCTCCTCCTCCGTAAAGGCGGTCCAGTAAAACTGATCGTTCAGCCAGGCCCGCAGGTCGGAAGCGGCCCAGGTGACGTTCTGGTTGCTGCGGTGGTAGCGCACGGCGTCCAGGGCGTAATAGCTGATCAGCAGCATCTGGCTGCCATTCCGCTCCAGCACAATCCATTGGATGGGGGACATGCGGCCGTTGGCCGCCTGGGGATAGCTGCCAAAGGTTACGATATCCCCGGCCTGGGCATACTGCAGGCTGTCCACCGGGCTGGCATAGGCGTATTGGGCCAGCGCGGCGGGGGCGCAAAGGCTCAGCATCAGCGCCAGCAGAAGGGCGATCGCTTTTTTCATGGACCTCTCCTCCGTATCTCTTTTTTATATCGGGCTCATTGTACCATGCCGGGCCCCGCCGGTCAATACCGCGCTGGTTTAAGCCCGAAGAAAGGCGTCGTATGCCGCGCGGATCCCGGCGGGGAAGCTCTCCTCCTCCACCACGGCGGTGATGTACAGCCCCTCCGGCGGCATATGCAGCGACAGCGGCCGCAGCCCCGCGCCGGACAGGGCGGCGGTGAACCGCGCGGCGGCGTCGGCCCGGCTGAGCCCCTCGCCCACCACCGATACCGAGGCCGCATGCTCCAGCCGCCAGCTGCGGTCTGCCAGGGCGTCCAGGGCGGCGGGCGGCGCTTCGGGCCGGCGCAGGGTCAGGCACAGGGCGTCCGCGTCGGCGGCCAGCCGATCCAGGGGCAGCCCGGCGTTCAGCGCGGTTTCGGCCAAAGCGCCGCCCCCGCCGATGCGCTCCCAGCGCCGCAGGGCAATGCCGGCGCGCCCGGTCACCGCGATGGCCGATGCCCGGCGCTCCGGGCCGTAGCCCGCGTGCACCCGGGTGCCCGGGGCCTCCGGCGTATTGAAGGGCCTTACCAGCAGCGGCACGCCCGCCCGCCGCAGCGGGGCCACCGCCTCATCGCACAGCACCTGCGCCCCCAGCAGCGACAGCGCCCGCAGCTCCCGGTAGGTCATATCGGGCACGGGCCGGGCGTCCGGCACCAGGCGCGGGTCCGCGGCGTACACCCCGGCCACGTCCTTCCAGTTTTCGCAGGCGTCGGCGTTCAGCGCCGCGGCGGCCAGGGCGGCGGTCACATCGCTGCCGCCCCGGGGGAATACCCGGATCGCGCCCGCGCCGTCCGCCCCGTAAAAGCCCGGCAGCACGCAGGGACCGGGAATTTCCGCCCGCAGCAGTCCCAGCGTTTCCTCCGCCATCAGGCGGCCCGCGGCGTCAAAGCGGATCACCCTTTCCGGTTCAATCATGGGCAGCTCCAGATACCGGCTCATCAGCCGTCCGCAGAGCCATTCGCCCCGGCTGGCCGCCCAGGCCGGGCTGGCCCCGGGCAGCCCCTGGTAGACCTGACGCAGATCGTCATCCGGCGCGGGCAGGCCCAGCTCCGCCGCGATCTCCCGGAACCGCTGCGCCGCCCGGTCAAACAGATGGCCGTAACCGCGCCCGTCCGCCGCCGCGCTCTGACAGGCGTACAGCAGATCGGTGATTTTTTCATCGCCCTCCGCCCGCTTGCCCGGGGCGCTGACCACCATCACCTGCCGCCCGGCGTCCGCCTCCCAGATGGTCCGCGCCTGCCGGAAGGCCGCCGCGGAGCGCAGCGCCGCCCCGCCAAACTTGCATACCCGCATACATCCTCCTGAAACTGAAAGAGCGGCTGTCCGCCGCCCTTATCGAAAGGTCACTGCTTTTTGGTCAGCCCTTCGCGGCCCACCGATATATCGTCCCGGGTGCGGCTGCGCAGGGCGGGCACCGGCTCCTCGGCGGTCTCCCAGCGGTAGTCCTGGCCGTGATCGTTCATATAATCCTGGATCACAAAATGGGTGGGCACCTGCTCCGGCGGGGTATTCAGCGCCCGCTGGAAGGCGTAGAAGGGGGCGTCGGTGGGCAGGGCGCTTTCCGCCACATAGTTTTCCAGCCGGCTGGTCAGGCTCGCCTGGCTGCCCAGCACCCCGCGTATGTAGCCGATGTTCTCATGCAGCGTGAGCAGCTTGGGGAAGGCGCCGTCGGGGATCACCTGCTGCCAGTCTTTCTTTTCATAGGTCTTGAGCAGATCAGCGGCGGCGTGCAGATGGGCGATCTCCTGCCGGAAGTGCTCCTCCCATACGCCCTTGACATAAGGATCGGTCTCATCCATATAGCAGGAGTAATAGAGATAGCACTCGGTATACTCGTGCATCAGCAGGCACTCCAGCATGGTGGCCCGGGGATCCATCAGGCTGCCGTACTGGGTCACGTGCTGCTCCTCGATCAGCCCGATCTCCTGGTACAGCCGGCGGCCCACGTCGGTGGGGTAGGTGGCGCAGATGTTCATATAATAGTTCATGGTCTGCTGCTCGGCGGCGGTGATGATGGCGGTATGCAGCTTCGTCAGCGGATGGGCCGTCTTGTTATCGATATAGAAGCGCACGTTATCCGTGGGGTGGCGGTGCTCGGCGATGGTGGGACGGCCCGGCATGATCTCCGTATAATGGCCCACCAGCTGCTCGGCGCGTACGCCGCTCTCCTGCTCCAATAGGTCGCTGTAGCGGTACAGATGGTCAAAATCCTCCAGCAGCGCAAAATCCAGCGCCGCCTTCACCGTGGGGTCGGGCTCCTCCTGGGCCATGCCGGCGGTGAGATCCACGGCCAATTGCTCGTAGCCGATGGTGTGCTCCAGCACGGTCTCGTCGGCGGGCTTGAGCGCAGCGATCACCTTTTGCTGCTGCTGCTCCACCCGGCGGCTCAGCGCCAGGGCGCGGCGCAGCTCGTTATCCTGCACATGGCGCTGGAACTGGTGGGTAAACCACACGGCCTCGTATTCCGTGCCGTTCATCAGGATGATGCGGGTACGGGTATAGGGGTCCACCTCCCGCTTGTCGTAGGGCTTCCGGTAAAGCTGCTTCCAGGGCTTGAAAAAGCTGTCCATTTTTGCCGGTTTCTCGTTGAATGGATTCATGCGCTCCACTTCCTTTCCGCGTTTACAGTCAGTATGCGCGGCCCGGGCCGGGGTTATGCGCGCGTTTTTCGCCCCTTGAACCCCGGGGCGATCCATGCTATAATAAGCGTAACAACATTCAAAGGAGTGGATCCCCATGGGCAAAGTATTGGTAGAAACCTCTGCGCGTCACGTGCATGTAACCGAAAAAGACCTGGAAACCCTGTTTGGCAAGGGCTACCAGCTGACCAAAAAGAAGGATCTGAGCCAGCCCGGCCAGTTCGCCTGCGCCGAGCGCGTGGACGTGGTGGGCGAGAAGAAGACCCTGTCCGGCGTGAGCATCCTGGGCCCCTGCCGCAAGGAAACCCAGGTGGAGCTGAGCCTGACCGACGCCCGCAGCATCGGCGTTAAGGCCCCCATCCGCGAGAGCGGCGATCTGGAGGGCTCCGGCTGCTGCAAGCTGGTGGGCCCCGCGGGCGAAGTGGTGCTGGAGAAGGGCGTCATCGCCGCCAAGCGCCATATCCATATGACCCCCGCCGATGCCGAGGAGTTCGGCTGCAAGGATAAGGACATCGTTTCCGTCAAGATCGACAGCGACGGCCGCAGCCTGGTCTTCGGCGACGTGGTGGTGCGCGTCAGCCCCAGCTACGCCCTGGCCATGCACATCGATACCGACGAGAGCAACGCCGGCTGCGTGGCTCCCGGTACCTACGGCGAAGTTATCAAATAAGATCAAATCCCCAAAATAAACGACAAGGACGCCGATGCGATTGGCGTCCTTGCTGTTTTTTTGAGGATC